>CAMVRW010000150.1 GCA_947169985.1 uncultured Butyrivibrio sp.
CGGCGAGCTTATGTGCGAGACCATAAGCAATGTGGATTTTGAGGAACTAAAGAACTGTCCGCCGAAGTGGTTTATTGGTTATTCTGACAATACAAACTTTGTTTTTCCTTTAGTTACTATTTCTAATACCCAGGCAATCTATGGACCATGTATCTCAGGCTTTGCAAAAGACTGGGAAGAAACTGAGAAGGATTCATTTGCAATCCTTGAGGGAACCAAAAGCTCTTTTGACGGATATAAGAGATTTATAGAGCCGGGAAAATCTGATGTTACTGATGAGGAAATGCCTGCAGAAGTATCTGAAGGGCCTCATGTCTATACTGAAGAGGAACTCAGAGCAACCTATGCCTTCAATGCCGACAGGGAACTGGTTTCTTTTGTCAGTGGTGAAAATGGCATGAAAGAGGCAGCTGGTGAACAGATACAGATGGAAGGAGTCCTTCTTGGAGGATGCCTTGATATTTTGGTGAATATTTGCGGAACCAGATTTGATAAAGTCAAAGAGTTCAAAAAGGAAAACCCTGATATCATCTGGGTGTTTGAGGCCTGCGAGCTTAATCCAATGTCCATCAGACGCAGTGTCTGGTGTCTTAAGGAGGCTGGATGGCTTGATGGGGCTAAGGGATTTCTTATCGGAAGGCCTGAAGATGCCTGGAAGCAGGATCAGATAGGCTGTAACCAGTATAATGCAGTAACTGGCGTAGTCGGAGATATGGGGGTTCCTATTGTTATGGATGCAGAGATCGGACACGTGGACCCTATGCTTCCTGTAATCATGGGGGCAAAGGCCAGGGTAACAGTAAAGGGCAATGATCTGAACATTACTTATATTGACTGATCACAGGAGATAAGACTATGGCATCAATGGCTAAGGATATTGATATTAAGAAGTTTTATGATGCGATTGTTAATTTTGAGGACAGTGAAGAATGTCAGGACTTTTATTACCAGGTCATGGACATGACTACCGGCCGTAAGAATAAGAGCGGAAGTGATGAGACTGTAAGGGACAGGATCCTTAAGGCTTACGCTGTCTTGTTCTGCGAGGATGCGAATCTTGAGCCTGGAGAAAAGGCTGGTCCGCAGGAGGTTGCTGATACTGCAGACAGGCTATACATAGGGAATGCCGGCTATGATCCTGAACACTGGTATCGGATGAAGTATCATTTCCCTGTAATAGATGATGATAACTATGACAGGTTTGCAGCTTTGGTGCTTTCTGACATGAATTCCGGGCCATTACATGATGCTGCTATAAATGACGGCGATACTTTGGTTGTGGGAGAGGCTGATCCTCTTCATATGACTGCCCAGGAGAGAAAGAACCAAAAGGTTAAGGGAGTAAGCCTTCCTTCAGGAGGTGAACAGTGAATATTCTGATAGTAGATGAAGACAGTGCTTCCCTGAAGAAAATAAAAGGCTTTTTATCAAAGGAGTTTCCTGATTACAACTGCTTTTATTTTGACAGTTCACTTTCTGCCCTTGCTAAGGCCAGAGAAGAAGAGATAGATGTTGCGATCCTGGATACGCAGCTTGATGAGCTGGGAGGCCTTGATCTTGGAAAGTACCTTACTGAGCTCAATCCTTATGTGAACCTCATTTATTATTCTGAGAACACTGACCTGGCCTTTGAAGCCATGAGGCTTCATGCCAGCGGCTATGTTAAAAAGCCCGGAAAAACAGCTGATGTGAAGAAGGAACTGGAGACTTTGCGTTATCCTGAGATCAGAAAGAAGTTTAAGAGAGTCTTTGCTCAGACCTTTGGAAATTTCGAGCTTTTTATTGACGGTGAGCCTGTGGAATTCAAGTACACCAAGACCAAGGAAATTGTGGCAATCCTTATAAATAATAAGGGCGCACAAACTACCAATGGTGAAATTATTGCTAATTTATGGGAAGACGACGGAGACCCTGAAAAGAAACTTTCTTACCTTTGTAACCTTCGCCAGGATCTCCAGAACACTTTCAACAAACACAAGCTTGATGGAATTATATTGAAACAGCGTGGAAGTATGGCCATAGCAAAGGATAGGATAGAGTGTGACCTCTATGATTGGCTTGAAAATAAAAAAGACTCCAAGTACAGATATACCGGAGACTATATGAATCAGTACAGCTGGTCCGAGTTCTATCACGCAGAACTGGACGAACTCAGCTATGAACTGGATGATGAAGATTATTGAAATATAAAATGGGATGCCTCAAGGCATCCCATTTGCTTTGCTATATCAGTTAGCTGATTTTACCTTCATCCATTCGTCGGCGTAAAGCTTGTCGCCGTCTTCACCAAGATACTGGTATGCTTCAACCTTCATTGTGGAAAGGTCAGGGAAAGCAACCTTGGAGTTCTTGATGTCCTCGTCTTCGATGTTCTTCTGAGCTTCTGTGTTAGGAGTAGAGTAGGTGATGTACTCAAAGTTCTTAAGTGCTATATCTCCACGGCACATAAAATCAATCCACTTCTCAGCGTTTTCAACGTTCTTGGAACCCTTGGTGATTACCCAGGAATCGATCCATACGTTGGTTCCTTCCTTTGGAACTACGTACTCAAGGTCAGGATTCTCTCTTGCTGTGTAGATGGCTTCTCCTGAGTAGATAACTCCAAGAGCTGCCTCTTCACCGATCATTTTATCTCTTACCTGGTCAATTACATAGGCCTGAACAAGAGGCTTCTGAGCGATAAGATCTGCTGTGGCTTTCTCAATTTCAGATGCATTCTTTGTGTTCTGGGAGTAACCATTCTTAATAAGGGCTACCATGTAGGCATCTCTTACAGAATCCTGCATAAGGATCTGGCCTGAGTATTTCTCATCCCAAAGAATGTTCCAGCTGTCTACAACGTCATCAACCATTGTCTTGTTGTAAAGGATTCCTACAGTTCCCCAGCAGTAGGGAATGGAGTATTTGTTCTCGGGGTCAAAGCTCTTTGATGTTTCAAAGTACTGCTGACCGATATTCTTAACATTTGGAATGTTGTCGAAGTTCAGGGGCTGGATCATATCATTTTCCCTGAGCTTTTGTATCATGTAATCTGAAGGACAGACAACGTCGTAGGCTGAAGTGTCCTGAGCCAACTTGGCATACATGATCTCATTGGTCTCGAACATGTCATAGATAACCTTGATGCCTGTTTCTTCCTCAAACTGTCTTATTACATCCTCGTCGATGTATTCGCCCCAGTTGTAAACATAGAGCTTTCCATTTGAGCCGGCGCTGGAAGAGCTTCCGCATCCGATCAAAAGTCCGGCAGTCATTGCGACTGCAAGTACCACTGACAGTAATCTTTTTTTCATAATTCCTCTTATTTCTCCTTTGACTTACTACTTGGTGATCTGTAAACCACCATTAACAAAACAAGCACAACAACAAATATTATAGCAGATAAAGCGTAGATTTCCGGCTGGATACCTCTTTTAACCTCGTTATAAATAAGCGTTGAAAGGGTCTCAAAACCTGATCCCTTGGTAAAGTAGGTGATGATAAAGTCATCAAGGGACATGGTAAAGGCCATCAGTGCACCCGATACAATTCCGGGTACAAGGTCCGGCAGGAGAGTCTTTACAAATGCGTAAACAGGGGTTGCTCCAAGATCCAGAGCTGCCTCGTAAACATAGAAATTCATGTTCTTTATCCTTGGTATGACGCTCAGCATTACAAATGGAATGTTAAAAGTAATGTGAGCCAGAAGGATAGTATTAAAGCCCGTTGATATGTGCAGGAATCTGAACAGGAGCATAAGTGAAATACCTGTTACGATATCTGCGTTTATCATGGGAATATTGGTCACGCCCATTATAAGAGACCGGAGCTTGGGACTTAGGCCTATCATGGCAATGCAGGTGAAGGTACCAATAATAGTTGAGATTATTGTGGCCAGCACTGCGATGGATAAGGTGTTTATCATGGCGCTTGCAACTGCTTCATCGGAAAAGAGCTGCAGATACCATTTAAAGGTAAATCCGCCCCAGCGTGCTCTTGATTTGCTTGAGTTAAAAGAGAGCACAATAAGGGTCACGATAGGAGCGTACATGAATACCAAAAGGATGCCAAGATACAGTCTTTCAAAAAACTTCTTCATCAGAATGTACCTCCTTCCTTGTCTGCCAGGTTCTCAATGATCATGTTTATAAGGATAAAGATCATAAGAACTATAGAAAGTCCTGACCCTAAGTGCCAGTCATACACCTGTGTAAACTGCTGCTCGATGATGTTACCGATAAGCAGTATCTTTGAACCACCAAGCATAGTGGAGATGGCAAAGGTTGTGAGTGCAGGAATAAATACCATGGTTATACCACTTATGATTCCCGGTAAGGAAAGTGGCAGGATTATCCTAAGGAACGTCTGTAACTGGCCGGCCCCAAGGTCTCTTGCTGCATTTATTACGTTTTCATCAATCCTGCTAAGTGCATTGTATATAGGCAGGATCATAAAGGGCAGGAAGTTATAAACCATACCAAGTATGATGGCGCCTGGTGTATTGATGATATTGATCGTAGGCAGATGCAGGAATGTAAGCACTGTGTTTATAACGCCTTTTCCCTCAAGCAGAGTCATCCAGGTGAGGGTACGAAGCAGGAAATTCATCCACATTGGAAGAATGAACAAAGTTACAAGAAAAGTATCCCGCTGAAGCTTCATGGAAGACAGTATTAGTCCCAAGGGGTAGGCAAGGATAAAGCAGATCAGAGTGCTTATAAGGGATAACTCAATTGATCTTAAAAGGGCCTTCATGTATCCGGGTTCAGCTATCCTTGCAACATTTTGAAATGTAAAACTTCCGGCATTGTCAGTAAGTCCGTAGTAAAGCACCATGCCTAGGGGCACCAGGATAAAGATCACAGCCCAGGCAATGTACGGAGATGACATTAGGCCTGATGTTTTCTTGTCTTTAAACAGTTTCACTTATGGCCTCCTCATCCTCAGACTCAGGAACGTTCATGATCTGAATATTGAATGGATCTACCTTGATGCCGACCTTGGAGCCTACCTCGGAAAGCCTTGTGGAATGAACAAGCCACTCAAAACCACCGGCCTCAACATCCATTTCATAATGAACTCCCTTAAAGGTAAGTCCTGTGACAACACCCTGTAGAGCTGAATTCTCAGGAGATACAAGCTCAACATCCTCAGGACGGATAACAACGTCAACGGGCTTGTTCTCGCCAAAGCCCTTATCTACACAGGCAAACTTTGTACCGAGAATCTCAACCAGCTCATCCCTTATCATAGTGGAGCGGATAATGTTTGAGTCACCGATGAAGTCAGCAACAAAAGCGTTTTCAGGCTCGTTATATATCTTTTCAGGAGATCCTTCCTGCTGAATATAACCCTGGTTCATAACTACGATGTGATCAGACATGGTCAGCGCTTCTTCCTGATCATGGGTTACATAGATGAAGGTGATTCCAAGCTCTTCCTTGAGGCGCTTAAGTTCATACTGCATGTCCTGACGCATCTTAAGATCAAGAGCGCCAAGAGGCTCATCCAGCAAAAGAACTTTTGGCTCATTTACAATTGCTCTAGCTATGGCGATTCTTTGCTGCTGACCACCTGACAGGGAATCAGGCATACGCTTTTCATAGCCTTCAAGGTTAACGAGCTTGAGGGCATAGCTGATTTTGTCCTTTATATACTTGTCCGATTTGTTTTTTATCTTCAGACCAAAAGCAATGTTCTCGGCAATATTCATGTGAGTGAAAAGAGCATACTTTTGAAATACGGTGTTGAGCTGTCTTTTATTGGGAGCAAGATCTGTAATATCCTTGCCGTCGAAGATAACCCGGCCCTGTTCTGGTTTTTCAAAACCGCCGATGATCCTTAATGTGGTGGTCTTTCCACAGCCTGAAGGTCCAAGCAGTGTAACAAAAGAGTTCTCATATATAGAGAGATTAAGGTCATCAAGGATTACCTGACCATCATACGATTTTGTGATGTGTTCAAGAGTAATAAGATCTTTGCCCATTATTGCGCTCCTACATTAATATAGTAAAATTCAATCTACTTTATTTTAATAGAGTGAGTGTGAGTGTCAATTACTTTTTTTGATATATTTAAAGTTTGTTG
>CAMVRW010000151.1 GCA_947169985.1 uncultured Butyrivibrio sp.
TTATGTCAGGAGAAGCGCTCCAGGAGGAACCTCCAGAAGAGCCTTCAGAAGCTCCTGCAGAAGAACCTCAGGATTCAGCTTCGTCTGATATCTCTTTAGATTCCTTGTCAGAGGATGACTTTAATCTTGATGCTTTGGAGGCCAGCCTGGATAATCTTTTGGGTGGCGAAGAGGGGGATACTAGCGCCACTGAGGGAGAGGTTGCCGCTCTTGCAGATATAGCTCAGGAGAATGCCAACGCAGCAAGTGAGGAGGGCGCTGGAGATGATGTCTCCATGCAGGATCTTGATGCCCTCATGAACAGCCTTGCCAATGATGAGATAGAGGATCTGGAAAGTACTGCCAAGCAGGATGAAGAGTCCGGACACCCTCAGGAAGAGGAGCTTCCTAAAGAGGATATTTTAGGTGCCCTCACGGAAGATGGATTTGGAGATCTGGGAGAGGGAGAACCATCCCTTGATGAACTTGCATCTATACCGGATAGAAGTCCGGGTGGAGGCTCCGGTGGAGGCGGCGGAGGAAGCTCTGAAGCTGAAGAAACTGGTGGCAAGAAAAAGAAAGAGAAGAAGGAAGGCTTTTTGGCAAGGCTCCTTAAGGCTCTCACCAGGGAAGATGAAGAGACTGAGGGTGAGGGACTTGCCAGCCTGACTGATGAAAATCAGCAGGTTCTTAACGAACTCGGTGAAGACGGCGGCAAAAAGGGCAAGAAAAAGAAAGAGAAGAAAGAAAAGAAGCCTAAAAAAGAAAAGCCGAAGAAGGAAAAGAAACCGAAGGAGAAGAAACCGCCAAAACCCAAGAAGGAGAAAAAGCCAAAGCCTCCTAAGGATCCGGGAGTTCCGGAAAAGGCCATCTCTCCTAAGAAGGTTGCTTTAGCATTCCTGTTTGCAGCCAGCCTTGGAATTTTGGTGTGCATACCTGCATTTGCTCTTCCTGACAAGATTGCCAGCAATAGAGCTAAAACAGCTCATACTCATAAGGAATATACCACAGCCTATAAGATGCTTTATGGCAAGGATATGACTGAGGAAGAAAGCGTTATCTACGAACAGTCAAGAGTTCTTGCCTGGTCCCAGAGATATCTGGATGGCTACGAGAACTACACAGCCATGAATATGAAGGAAGAAGCCCTGGATATGCTTCTTATGGCTATGCGCAACCGTGATGACCTTATTGAGGAAGCTGCTAAGTATAGTGTTGAAAATGAAGTTCAGACCGTGTACGATAGTATAGAATTGTTGCTTTCAGAGAGTTATGGGCTCTCAGCTGAGGATGTGGCTGAGATCAACTCCATCAAGAAAGATAGAGACTATACTATCAGGCTCATGGAGATTGTCGGAACAATCGAATCATAACTGCTTTGAAGCATCTACACTTTTGAAAGGAGCAGATGCGCAGTGGTTACGATAATTGATTATGATGCCGGCAATATTAAGAGCGTTGAGAAGGCCTTTGATTATCTTGGAGCACAGGTGGTAGTTTCAAGAGACCCCAAAGTTATCTACGCAGCAGATCACGTGGTTCTTCCAGGGGTAGGTGCCTTTGGCGATGCCATGAACCGCATCAGGGAATACGGCCTTGAGGACGTTATAAAAGAAGTAGTTAAAAAGGAAGTACATTTTTTGGGAATATGCCTGGGTCAGCAACTGTTATTTGATTTCAGTGAGGAATCGGATAAAGTGGCTGGTCTGGGCATTTTGCGTGGTGGAATACTACAGATGCCAACTTCTGATGATGCTGGAAACCAGTACAAGATCCCCCAGATTGGCTGGAACAATCTGACGTTCCCTAATAAGGGAAGGCTTTTTAAGGGAATAGATGAAGGGGCATATGTCTATTTTGTCCATTCCTATTATCTGAAGGCCGAGGATAGGAGCATAGTTACTGCTACTACAGATTACTCTGTAAAGGTTGATGCTTCTGTGGAGTGCGGAAATGTATTTGCATGTCAGTTCCATCCTGAAAAGAGTGCAGACGTAGGTATGCAGATCCTCAAAAACTTCCTGGAGGTGTAAGAAAAGATGCTCACAAAAAGAATCATTCCCTGCCTGGACGTTAATAATGGCAGGGTAGTTAAGGGAATAAATTTTGTTAACCTGCAGGATGCAGGAGATCCCGTGGCTGTAGGAGAGGCCTATTCCAAGGCGGGAGCTGATGAGCTGGTATTTTTGGATATCACAGCTTCCAATGAGAGACGGGCAACTGTTGCTGATATGGTCCGGGAGGTTGCCAAGAAGGTCTTTATTCCATTCACTGTAGGCGGCGGAATAAGGACTGTTGATGATGTGAAGGCAATCCTCAGGGAAGGTGCTGACAAGGTTTCAGTGAATTCTGCAGCCATAGACAGACCTGAACTTATTGCTGAAGCTGCGGATAAATTTGGAAGCCAGTGCGTGGTCCTTGCAATAGATGCCAAGAAAAGAGAAGATGGCACAGGCTGGAACATCTACAAACACGGTGGAAGGATCGATATGGGCATTGATGCTGTAGAGTGGGCTAAAAGAGCTGTCGACCTGGGGGCAGGAGAAATCCTTTTGACCAGCATGGACTGTGATGGCACCAAGGCAGGATATGATCTTGAACTCACTAAGGCAGTAGCCAGAGCAGTTCCTGTTCCTGTTATAGCATCAGGTGGAGCAGGAACGTTAGAGCATTTCTATGATGCTCTTACAGAGGGAGAAGCAGACGCTGCACTGGCAGCATCTCTTTTCCATTATAAAGAGCTTGAGATTAATCAGGTAAAAGAGTATCTGAAGGGGAGAGGAGTTCCGGTCAGATGGGCATGATTACAGGTGACTGGCTTGAGGCTGTAGGAGCGGAGTTCAAAAAGCCATACTACAAGGATTTATACCAATTTGTTAAAGATGAATACAGTACGCAGGTGGTTTATCCTCCTTCAGAGGATATTTTCAATGCCATGCATTATACACCACTTAAGGAGGTTAAGGTTCTGATCCTGGGCCAGGACCCATATCACGAGCCAGGACAGGCCCATGGTTTGTCATTTTCGGTGCTTCCGGGAAAAGCTGACACGCCGCCTTCTTTAGTGAATATATATAAGGAACTCAGTGATGACCTTGGATGCTACATTCCTAATAACGGGTATCTGAAAAAATGGGCAGATCAGGGAGTACTTCTTTTAAATACTGTTCTGACTGTAAGAGCACATGCAGCCAATTCCCATCAGGGAAAGGGCTGGGAGCAGTTCACAGATGCCATTATAAGAGCACTAAATGAGCAGGACAGACCAATTGTCTATATGCTTTGGGGAAGACCTGCCCAGATGAAGAAAGCTATGCTTAATAATCCCAAGCAGCTGGTCCTGACAGCACCGCATCCAAGTCCGTTATCAGCTTACAGGGGCTTCTTTGGCTGCAAGCATTTTAGTAAGTGCAATGAATTTCTTGAATCTCAGGGCATAAAACCTATAGATTGGCAGATTGATAATATTTAACTCTTGCATATTGATACGCCAACGTGTTAAAGTGTTACATAAGTTTTATGGATCAGGAGGAATATTATGAAAAAACCGTTTGTCACCAAGGCGCAGGTAGAGGAAATAGCTAAGAACTATCCCACGCCTTTTTATATCTATGATGAAAAAGGGATCATTGAAAACGCTAAGGCTGTTTATGAAGCTTTTGCCTGGAACAAGGGCTTTAAGGAGTATTTCGCTGTAAAGGCCACTCCCAATCCCAGGCTTATGGAAATCCTTATGAACGAGGGCTGTGGATTTGACTGCTCATCAGCCACAGAGCTTATGCTTTCCAGTGCTGTTGGTGCAAAGGGTAGTGATATCATGTTTTCTTCAAATGATACTCCTGCCAGTGAATTTGTTTATGCTGATAAGATCGGGGCTATCATCAATCTGGATGATTTCACCCATATAGACTTTCTTGAGAAGACTATAGGAAAGATCCCTGAGGTTATTTCCTGCAGATATAATCCCGGTGGAGTGTTCAAGATGAGCAATGGCATCATGGACAATCCCGGAGACTCCAAGTACGGTATGACCAAGGATCAGCTCTTTGAGGCTTATAAGATCCTTAAGTCAAAAGGAGCTAAGAAATTTGGTATACACGCCTTTTTGGCAAGTAATACTGTTTCTAATGATTATTATCCAACTCTGGCAGGTCAGCTTTTTGAGCTTGCTGTGGAGCTGGAAAAAGAGACTGGAGCGGATATTGCATTCATCAATCTTTCTGGCGGAGTAGGAATCCCTTATCGTCCTGATCAGGCAGGCAATGATATCTATGCCATAGGAAAGGGCGTGGAGGAGCAGTACAACAGGGTACTTGTTCCTGCCGGGATGGGAGATGTAGCTATCTATACTGAGATGGGACGTTTCATGATGGCGCCTTATGGAGCACTTGTGACCAAGGCTATCCATGAAAAGCACATCTATAAGGCGTATATTGGTGTTGACGCCTGCGCAGTAAACCTAATGAGACCAGCGATGTATGGCGCATATCACCATATCACTGTTTTGGGAAAAGAGGATGCTCCTTTAGATCACGTATATGACGTAACAGGTTCTTTATGTGAGAACAACGATAAATTTGCGATTGAAAGGCAGCTTCCCAAGATCGACAAAGGGGATTACCTCTTTATTCATGATGCTGGAGCACATGGATTTGCCATGGGTTACAATTACAACGGAAAGCTTAAGAGTGCAGAGCTGCTTCTTAAGAAGGACGGAAGCGTAGAACTCATCAGGCGTGCAGAGACTGCCAGGGACTACTTTGCAACCTTTGACAGCTGTGACATTTATCCGAAGTTAAAAGAAATAATGGACAGCGAGAATTGTTAAAGGGGAAAAGGTCATGATGGACAAACAGATCCTGGAGTTTACCCAGTATCTTCAGAGTATTAAGAACACATCAGAGAACACGGTTTTATCCTATAAAAGAGATCTTATGAGAATGATGTCTTTCATGGAAGAAAGAGGCATCAGAGATGTTAAGGACATTACTGAGGACAGGCTTTTGGATTATGCCGCAAGTTTGCGGGAGGAACAGTTTGCTCCTTCTTCCATAACAAGGCACAACACTTCAATAAAGGCTTTTTTCCGCTATATGCTGGAAAATGGCAACATTGAGGAGAATCCTGCTGAGAAGCTAAAGAGTCCAAAGATTGAAAAGACTGAGCCCAGGGTACTGTCTACTGTGGAAATTGAGAATCTGCTTTCTCAGCGTTTTACAGATGACGCCAAGGGCAAAAGAGATAAGGCCATATTAGAGCTTATGTATGCCACAGGCCTTAAGACCTCGGAGATGATATCTCTTAAGCTTTCAAATATTGACCTTAGCATAGGTTGTATCAGACTTAAGGGAACTGCGAAGAATGGCAAGGACAGGCTTATTCCCTATGGGAAGAAGGCAAAAGAGGCACTTTCTGCATATCTGCTTGATGCAAGGACTCAGCTTCTTGACGGAGCAGAAGATGACGAGACTGTGTTCCTTAATTGTTCAGGAGTTCCAATGAGCCGTCAGGGCCTTTGGAAGCTCATTAAGACCTACGTTAAAAAAGCCGGAGTCAAGTCCGACATTACGCCATTTACATTAAGGCACTCCTTTGCAGTGCATCTTGTTGACAATGGAGCAGATGTATCTTCAGTTCAGGAACTGATGGGATATTCTGATAGTAATACGATTTCTCGCTATATTAAGAAGAGAGATAAAGTAAAAGACCCATACCAGTGGGCGAGAGTGAGAAACTAAAAAACGGCAGCGGATTACTTTGTAGTCCGTTGCCATTTTCTATTCTGTGAATTATGCCATCTCTGCGATTTCCAGCAGAAGTCTTTCTGTATCGTCCCAGCCAAGGCAAGGATCAGTGATGGATTTACCATATACGCCTTCGCCGATCTTCTGGCAACCTTCCTCGATGTAACTTTCGATCATAACACCCTTAACAAGGCTCTTGATATCAGGGTTGAGGCTTCTTGAATGAAGCACCTCTTTTACAATTCTGATCTGCTCCTTGAACTGCT
>CAMVRW010000152.1 GCA_947169985.1 uncultured Butyrivibrio sp.
ATTCTGTTGTAGCAGTCATGGCTGAGCGACACTTAAGGGCTTATGTGATGCGTCAGGGCATACTAAAGAGCGGAGCAGCCTTTCTTCCAATTGATCCTACGTATCCGGAGGAACGTATCCGCTATATCATTTCCGATTCCGGGGCAAATATTGTTGTTACTACAAAGGCAGTTATTGAAAGCAGAAAGCAGTTTTTTGACGTCCTTTCCAATGAGGGCGTAAGGTGCATGGATGCAGAAGACCTCCTTGCAGGTGACAGGTCGAATCCAAATATTGAAGTTCCATATGAAGCTCTTGCTTACGTAATCTATACTTCAGGCTCCACAGGTAAGCCCAAGGGTGTCATGCTCACTAATCATAATCTGGTTAATTTTGTCGACTCAAATGAGAAGAATGCTGAGATTCTGGGGTATACAGATAAAGGTAAGGTGAGTCTGGCTATTGCAGCCCTGACATTTGACTTTTCCATTATGGAGGAGTTTGTTCCGATAGCGAATGGCCTTACAGTGGTGCTTGCCACATCTGAACAGATAATGAATCCTCTTGCGATTGCAAAGCTTATGCTGGATAACAAGGTTGATATCGTAAGTGGAACACCAAGTTATATCTCTAATCTTTTGGAGGTACCTGAGACCCATGAGGCATTTGCCGGGGTAAAGAGTATCGATTTAGGAGCGGAGGCGTTTATTCCTACGCTATTTGATAAACTTAAAGCCTTAAACCCTGATATGCATATCATGAATGGATATGGTCCAACAGAGGCAACTATCAGCTGCAGCATGGAGGTGATAGAAGACACAGAGAATATTTCCATTGGGGTACCTAATGTCAACATGCATATGGCAACCACAGACAGGGATGGACGACTTCAGCCCCTTGGTGCTACGGGAGAGATGATAATCTTTGGCGATGGCGTAGGAAGAGGCTACGTTAAAAGACCGGATCTTAATGAGAAGAGTTTCTTTACTCTTTTTGGAAAAAAAGCTTACAGGAGCGGAGATCTGGTCAGAATAAGGAAAGATGGTAAGATTGATTTTTATGGAAGAATCGATAATCAGGTTAAGCTGCGTGGCCTTCGTATCGAGCTTTCAGAGATTGAATCTGTCTTAAATGCCTATCCTGATGTTGTCACGAGCATAGTGACAGTAATCAGGAAGGATAATGACGAGTTCCTGGCAGCATACTATCAGTCCAAGAAGGAGATACCGCAGGAGGACTTAAAGGGACATCTTTCCTCATATCTTACGGCATACATGGTTCCGCAGGCTTTTATGTGGCTTGAAGAAATGCCACTTACAGCAAACGGAAAGATTGACAAAAAAGCATTACCTGAAATAAATGTGGCAAGGCAGGTTAGGGTAATAAAAAAGCCTGAGAATGATTTGCAGCGCATTTTATGTGAGATCTATGCCGATGCCCTATCGCTTAACGAAGTAGGAATTACAGAGAATTTCTTCGAACTTGGCGGAACATCACTGACATCATCAATGGTATTGGTGAGTGCCATGCAAAAGAATCTGCCCATTGTTTTCCAGGATCTGTATGATGCACCTTCTGTAGCGGAGCTGGAAACTTTGATTCGAAGCAAGAATGAAGGAGAAGGGGATCATACTGACAAAGATAGCATCGATAAGATGCTGGAGGCAAATGCCAAGGCTCTTACATATAATAAGGTTTCGTATGTGGACGAAATCAGTGAAACACCCTTGCAGGGCGTGCTCTTGACTGGAGCTACCGGCTTCCTTGGCATTCATATCCTGCATGATCTTTTGGAGAACACGAAGGAAACTGTTTATTGTTTGGTCAGGGAAGGGAAAAATACTGTCAAACAGAGACTGCAAAACGATCTTTTCTATTACTTTGACAAAAACTATGAGGAACTGTTTGGCACCAGGATTATTGCCTTGAAGGGTGATATTACAGATATGAATAGTTTGGTGGAAGCGTCAGCCTATGACTTCCACACTGTCATAAACTGTGCTGCTTGTGTTAAGCATTTTGCTAAGATGGAAATACTGAAGGGGGTAAACTATGAGGGGGTTCAGAATCTGATACGGATGTGCCTTGCCAAGAAGGCAAGACTGATCCAGACTTCGACGGTTTCAGTAGCGGGTGACAACGTGTATAATTCTTTGCACAATCCCATTTTATCGGAGTCAGACCTCGATATGGGGCAGGAAGTTGAATCAAATGGTTATGTTTACACAAAATACCTGGCTGAAAAGGCAGTGCTTACTGCTGTTGAAGAAGATGCATTAGATGCAAAGATCATCCGAATGGGAAACCTTATGAGTCGTCAGAAGGACGGGGTGTTCCAGATGAATTTTGGTACTAATAACTTCATGAACACACTGAGAGCTTATTCTGCTTTGGGATGCTTGCCAATGGATGAAATGGATAGGCAGGAAGAATTCTCTCCTATTGATGAGTCTGCAAGGGCTGTAGTGCTGCTTTCCGGAACAAACCCGAAATTTACTGTATTTCACGCCTATAATTCTCATACGGTGGAGATGGGAAATGTCATATCTGTCATGAATGAATGTGGTATCCCGGTGGAAGCGGTGTCACAAGTGGAATATTCCAGTCGCCTGAAAGAGGGATTGGAAGATACTACTATCAGCAAGTTCCTTTTGCCGTTAATTGCCTATAGTTTGGGTGACGATGAGTATCGTGAGGAGATTCCCGCAGAAAACCGGTTCACTATAAAGGCATTGTATAGGCTTCATTTTTCCTGGCCAATTACTGATATGGGATATATAAAAGAACTCATCCTGTTTCTTAAGGGAGTTGGATTTTTTGACAAATCTGCAGAATAATAATGGAGGTTGAAAATATGGAATTCAGACCATCGAAGAAGCTTGGTTTTGGGCTTATGAGAATGCCATTGCTTGATGAAAACAATGAAGCAGATGTTGATGTGGAGCAGGTTAAAGAAATGGTGGACAAGTTCCTGGAAAGGGGATTTACATACTTTGATACTGCCTGGATGTATCACAATTATAAGAGTGAGGATGTGGTAAAACTGGCATTGACGGACAGGCATCCCCGGGACAGCTATACACTTGCAACCAAGCTTCATGCTGAGTATCTTAAGACTGCCGCTGACAGAGATAAGATTTTTAACGAACAGCTTAGAAAGACCGGAGTAGAATATTTTGATTATTATCTGCTCCATGCTGTAGATAAGGACCTGCTGGAGACCTATGAAAAGCTTGACTGCTTTAACTGGCTGCTTGAGAAAAAAGACGCTGGTCTTGTCAGGCATGTGGGATTCTCCTTTCATGATACGCCACAACTGCTTGATGAGGTGCTTACGAAGCATCCGGAAGTTGAATTTGTTCAGCTGATGATAAACTATCTTGATTGGGACAGCGAATGGGTTCAGTCAAGGCAGTGCTATGAGGTGGCGGTTAAACACAAAAAACCGGTAGTTGTTATGGAGCCAGTGAGGGGCGGAACTCTTGCAAAGCTTCCGGCAGATGCGCAGAAGCTCTTTAAGGATATTGATCCGGCAATGTCAGATGCAAGCTGGGCAATAAGGTTTGTTGCAAGTCTTGATAATGTTATGCTTGTGCTTTCGGGAATGAGCAGCCTTGAACAGCTTGAAGATAATACATCATATATGCAGGATTTTAAGCCTCTTACAGATGATGAGTCAAAGACCTGCCTTAAAGCAGGAAGGGTGGTCATCAGTAAACTTGCTATTCCATGTACGGGATGCTCCTATTGTACTTCAGGTTGTCCGATGAAAATCAAGATACCCAGGTATTTTCGCCTTTATAACGAAAATACATTTGACGACCTGAATATAAAGAACTGGACTTTGGAGTATTCGGACTATCCGGATCTTACTGATGACGGATGTGGGAAGGCAAGTGATTGCCTGGCCTGTGGACAGTGTGAAAGTGTTTGCCCACAGCATCTACCTGTAATTGCAAATCTGAAAAAAGTTGCAGAACATCTGGTATGACATAGTATTTTCTGGGGAAATGTGAATACCAGTGGTGGTTCTCGTTGACTCACTTTTTATTTTTCAAGTAATAAAGTGTGATATACTAGTAGTATCTAAAATTCTTATATGGAGGGGTTACAAATGGAAGTAAAATCAAAACTTGAAGACATTATTGAAATGACACGCATCAACGACCTTTTAGACAGAAGAGAAGCAGCCAGCAATAAAAAAGCTTCCACTGTGATCCTTTGGGTTCTGGCAGTTTTGGGCGCTATTTCAGCTGTTGCTATCATCGCTTTCCTGGTTTATCAGTACATGACACCGGCGTTTGAAGATGATTACTACGATGATGATTTTGACGATTTCGAGGATGACTTCGAGGACGAGGATTTCATCAAAGAAAGCTGATATTTATAGTGAAGAAAAAAGATATAGTAGAGGGAATTGTTAGAAAAGTAGAATTCCCCAATAAAGGAATTGTAGAAACAAGTGAAGGGAAGGTCGTCGTAAAGGGCGTCCTTCCTGATCAGAAGGTCTCTGTTCAGATCCAGAAGGTAAGGAAGGACAGGGCAGAAGGAAGGCTCTTAGAGGTATTAGAAGAACCTTCAGATGCAATAGATAGTCCCTGCATCCACTTCGGTAAGTGTGGTGGCTGCAGTTATCTTACTATGCCCTATGTCAAGGAACTTGGCCTTAAGGAGCAGCAGGTAAGGACTCTTCTTAAACCTGCTATGGACAGACAGACCTGCAGATTTACCTGGGAAGGTATCAAGACCAGCCCGGTTAAGTTTGCATACAGAAATAAAATGGAATTCACCTTTGGTGATGAGGTTATGGGAGGCCCCCTTTGTCTTGGTATGCACAAGAGGGGCAGTTTTTATGACATTGTTACAGTCAGTGGCTGCAGGATCGTTGATGACGACTACAAGCAGATACTGTCTGCTACTCTGGATTTCTTTTCACCTATGTATGAGAGAAAAGAGATAACCTTCTACCACAGGATGAAGCAGGTTGGATATTTAAGGCATCTCCTGGTTCGTAAGGCTGTAAGAACAGGCGACATCCTGGTTGATATCATTACCACGACTCAGGAGGAGCATGACCTTACTGCATATAAAGACATGCTTCTGTCCCTGGACCTTTCAGGAAAAATTGTAGGTGTTCTTCATACTAAGAATGATTCTCTTGCGGATGCAGTTATAGACGAGGGTACAGAGATTCTATTTGGTCAGGATTTCTTTTACGAGTATCTTCTTGGCCTTAAGTTCAGGATCACACCGTTTTCCTTCTTCCAGACTAACAGCTTAAGTGCAGAGGTTCTTTATACTACAGTCAGAGGCTATATTCGAAGCCTCTATGACCAGAAGAAGATTAATAAGGATGGCGTTATCTACGACCTGTATTCAGGAACCGGCACAATTGCTCAGCTCCTTGCAAAAGTCTGCGACAAGGTCATTGGCGTTGAGATCGTTGAGGAAGCTGTAGAAGCAGCCAGAGAGAATGCCAGACTAAACAATCTGGATAACTGCGAGTTTATCTGTGGCGATGTTTTAAAGGTGCTTGATGAGATTGAAGTTAAGCCCGACATGATCGTCCTTGATCCTCCAAGAGATGGCATAAATCCCAAAGCCCTTCAGAAGATCATCGGTTATGGCGTTCAATACATGATCTATGTTTCCTGCAAGCCCACATCCCTTGCCCGTGACCTGGAAATCCTCCAGGAAAACGGCTACATGATGACTCGGGCTGTAGCTATAGATCAATTTCCTTGGACCAACCATTGTGAAACCGTCGTGTTGTTAACGAAGACGACTGACAAGGAAATTTCTTAAGGAATAACAATCTTTCAATTTTGTTAGATTATCGATATTTAATTGTTATTTGTTATAAATCATTTTATAATTTCACTATCAAAAATGGGAATGGATGATATAAAATCCATTTTATTGGGGGTATATAATGAAGACTTTTGAAGCACCACAGTTAATGGAACTTGGTTTCGAATTTA
>CAMVRW010000153.1 GCA_947169985.1 uncultured Butyrivibrio sp.
CCTTATCACCATCCTGCATGCGCTTTGTTGCCTCAAGGGCCTCAGCCTTATACTCAGCTGCTGCCTTCTTCTCTTCCTCTGATGCATCATCGGAGACCTTGGTCTTGCCACTTGCAACAGGGTAGATATCAGCCAGTTCCTGAATGGTAAAAGGAGGCTCTTTTGGGAAAGGACCTGTATGCTCGGGATCAAAATATGGAAGCTCAGGATGACGAGCCTTAAGCTCTGTGATGATAAGACCCATCTGAAGTCCCCAGTCGCCCATATGGATGTCGCCGATAACGTTGTTTCCGGCGTACTTAAGTATTCTCTTTACTGCCTCACCGATGATGGCGGGACGAAGATGTCCTACGTGAAGAGGCTTAGCTACATTTGCTCCGCCGTAGTCAAGAATGATTGTAGGCGCATGTCCGGGCATTGTTACACCCATGTGCTTCTCATGGAGCATCTTAACCACATAGCTTCTTACGAAATCTCCGCTAACTGTGATATTAAGGAATCCCGGCTTAACAGACTCCACCTTTTCAAACATGTCGTTGTCCTGAAGTCTTGCTGCCACGTCATCTGCGATAATGAAGGGAGCTTTTCCGTATTTCTTGGCTCCTGCCATGGCTCCGTTACACTGATATTCGCAAAGATCAGGTCTGTTGGAGATTGTTGCCCTTCCAAGCTCACGGTCATATCCTGCTGCCTCAAAAGCATTACCAACTTCCTTTGAAATAAGTTCAAGTACCTTTTCCAAATTTTTATCCTCTTTCTATAAAATATTATTGTTAATGAATTCCGAAGAAATCATCTATAGCCCAAAGCCAACCGGCCATGGACTTGTCATCAAACATTGAAAACTCACCAACGGACTTATACTCTGTGGATCCGTAGTTAAAGAAGATTTCTTTGTTTGAGTAATCAACTTCCCACTGATCAAATTCATCGTCCACCTCTACATCGTAGTAGTATCTGGTGGGCTCATCAAGCATGTATGAGCATGAGTATACATCAACGTCAAGATCAGAAAACTCATTGGCAAACAAAAGGCAATACATCATGGACTGCTCAAAGTATGATGTATTTGTGCTTGTCAGGAATGAAGAATCCACCAGGTGAACTTCCATCAGCTGATAAAGGAGATCCCTGTCAATCTCATATTCGTTGCCCAGTACCTCTTTATCGCAGAAATCACAGAAATCACCAATGGTCTTTCCATTAAAGATCACTGTATCATCATCAATAACGTCTTTGCCATAAAGGTAGGTGTAATCCGGGTAGTTATAAACCTCTACGAATTCAAAATCGGCAAATTCATAATCTTCATCCAGATCATACTCATAATCAAATTCATCACCGAATTCATCTGAAAGGTACGGATCGAAATCACCGTCCCAGCTGTAGTCATCCTCGTAGTATTCCCAATCTGTAGAACCTGCACTAGACAGATCACTTATAAATCTGGTTATCTTTATGGCTGCAAAGGTAGCTCCGCCAATAAGAACCGCAAATCCAAGGCAGGCTATCAAAACGATAGGCCAGGTCTTTGGCTTTTGATATTCCCTAACTTGCGGCTGTGGCTGAGACTGCTTAAGGGCCTCCCTGGGATCAAATGGAGTTGCCTGTCCATCAGCTTCATTTGTCTCAACATTTACTGCCCCTGGATCTACAGGAGCACCACACTTGTTGCAGAATTTCTGCCCCGGAGAAACCTCTGCTCCACAATTAGTACAAAACATTTTTCTTATCCTCCCCCAACTTACCAAATGTAAATTGCTCTATATTATATATTATTTTTTGAAAAACTGCATCCACAAAAGTTCTGTCTGTACAGTCCGAATTTCTGGGACAACTCGATTGACCGCTTGTAGCCCTCTTTTTTCTTGAAGTCAGATGGTAAAAAAGCTACTCCCTCCCTTGAAGCTGCCTCTTCTCCTACTTCATTAAGCACCTGGGCATTTTTTAGTGGGCTGATGGTCAGGGTTGTGGTCATGTAGTCAAAGCCCTTTTCCTTAGCGACTCTTGCAGTCTCACCAAGTCGCAGTTCAAAGCACTTTCTGCATCTTTCGCCGCCTTCCTTGCAGGTCTCATACCCTCTTGCTGCCTCATAGAAGACCTTGGGGTCATAGTCCCCCTCTATTATTTCGATCTTCCTTGCCCTCTCGTCTGAGTGCATTCCTTCAAAGTCCTGAAGCTCCACCTGCTTGTTGTATTCCTCTATAAGCCTCTTTTCCTCGATGACTCTCTTCCGATATTCCTCCCCGTCAGTGATGTTCGGGTTAAAAAAGAATACGGTCACATCAAAGTACTGTCTAAGGAATTCCAGACAGTAGGAGGAACAGGGCGCACAGCAGGCATGCAAAAGAAGTTTCGGATAAATCCCATCCTTTTGAAAGGCGTTTATACGCTCATCAAGCTCTTTTGAATAATTCCTCTTGTTCATATTCCAAGTCCGTTTATAATCTCATCCACTATCTCTTCAGGAGTCTTGCCATCTGTATCAATAACAAGTTCCGCTGCTGCGTCGTACTTTTCTGAGCGGTCAGATAGCAGCTCTTTTATCCTGGCTAAGGGATCTTCAGTCTGAAGAAGTGGCCTTGTGGTGTCTCCCTTTACTCTTTCATAGACTGTCTCAGGGGTGGCCTTTAAGTAGATAACTTTTCCGGCCTTTTCAAGGAGCTTTCGGTTCTCCTCCCGAAGGGGAAGTCCGCCTCCAAGAGAAATCACCATGTCTCTCCAGTGTTCCCCTACTATTGTCTCTAAAAGATCTGTCTCCATCTGACGGAAAACTTCCTCTCCATCAGTCTTAAATATATCGCTAATGATGCGGCCTTCAGCCTCTTCAATGGCCTCATCCGTATCCATCAGTTCCAGCTCAAGTCTGTCAGCAAGGAGCTTCGAAACAGTGGTCTTGCCACTTCCCATAAAGCCCTCAAGGATAATGTTCCTGGCGCCGTTCACTTCCAGCATCAGGCTCTTGTAGATCTCATCTGCCTGTTCTTTCGTGATCTTTACATTTCTGTCAGCGTTCCAAAGCTCGTATGCGTCAACTCCCTGGTACAGGAGCATCTTAAGCCCTGAGAAAGTCTTTGCTCCCGCCTCTTTGGCAAGCTTAAGGAACTTGGTCTCAAGAGGCCTGTAGACCACATCCAGAGCAGCATAGGCTCTTTCGTAGAACTCTTTATCCTCAATTACCGCACTGTTTACATCAGGGAAAAGACCTACTGATGTGCACTGCACTACGAAATATCTCTTTTCGCTTTCGACTACCTTTTTGTAATCGGCGATGTCCATGGGGATTACTCTCTCGTCCCCAACGTCCTCGGCGATCTCCACTGCCTTTTCAAAGGTGCGGTTCAAAATGTATACCTTTGAAGCTCCCTTATTAACGCACAAATGAGCAGTTGGTCTTGCAACACCACCTGCTCCTAATATCACTACAGTCTCACCTTCAAGTTCAATGCCCTCTTCCTGCATTGCCCGAAGAAGCCCTGTCATATCTGTGTTATATCCGCGGTACCCCTTAAGGGCTTCATCCCTTACCAGGGTATTCACTGCACCTACAGCCTCTGCCATGGGATCCACATATTTAAGGTAGGGGATCACTTCACTCTTATAAGGTACTGTCACATTAAGGCCGCGGATTCCAAGCTCATAGGCTCCCTTTACAGCGGCCTTCACGCCATCCTCCGGAACCTCAAAAGGCACATACACAAGATTGGTGTCCGTCATGTCTGCCAGAGTGTTATGGATAAGAGGCGACATGGTGTGCCTTACAGGGTTTCCGATTATTCCGCAAACTAAGGTATTACCGTCAGTGTAATTGATCATAGTGATCTCCCCTTTAGCCTTCCGCTTTCTTCTTAAGCTTCATCCTTACCACAATATCTGTCACTACCGCAAAGATAACAAGGCAGATAGCCAGCATCTGTGATACAGGAAGTCCTGTGGTGTGCATGATCAACTGATCTGTACGAAGGCCCTCGATCCAGGCTCTTCCAAGACCATAGCCACCCAGGTACAAAAGAACTATCTCTCCGTCAAATTTCTTATGCTTACAATAAAGAAGCATTATAACGAACAGACAGAGATTCCACATGCTCTCATAAAGGAAGGTGGGGCTTACCTGGATATAATTGGCGCCTTCAACCATATTTGCCTTCATGAGTTCCGTGATCTCACCGGCTCTTACTGCTTCCACAGGAAGTCTCATGGCAAAGAGATTATCTGTGTATTCTCCAAAGGCCTCTCTGTTGGTGAAGTTTCCCCATCTGCCCATTACCTGGCCAAAAACCAGTCCATACATGATGGTATCCCCGAACAGAAGAAAGCTCTTTTTCCTGATCCTTGTGTAGATAAAAAGGGTAAGGAACCCGGCCATTACTCCGCCGTAGATAGCAAGTCCGCCGTTCCTTATATTAAATACGCTTAAAAGGTCGTCCTTGTAGTAGTCCCAGGCGAAGAAAACGTAATATGCTCTGGCTCCAAGGATTGAAAAAATGATTATGTATATTGCCACATCCCAGTAGTCATCCTGTGGCTGGCCTGTCCATTTTGCAACCCTTGAAATGATCAAAAGAGCCACTAAAAAGCCAAGGCCAATGATGACTCCGTACATAGCTACCGTAAATCCAAATACGGTAAAGTTCTTCGGAACATTTTCAAGATAGATACCAAGGTGCGGAAATGCGATATCCATCTTCCCCATTATATCTGGCATGTTGTCCTCCCAAATCTATGCAGTCTGACATCGCAGACTCAAAATTGCTTTATCAGACGTTGAAACGGAAAAGAATTACATCTCCGTCCTGAACCACGTACTCCTTGCCTTCCATACGAACTAGGCCCTTTTCCTTGGCTGCTGCGATGGAGCCTTCACGAAGAAGATCTTCATAGTTGATAACCTCAGCCTTGATGAAACCTCTCTCAAAGTCAGTGTGGATCTTTCCTGCTGCCTGAGGTGCCTTTGTTCCGATCTTGATGGTCCATGCTCTTGTCTCATCCTCACCTGATGTAAGGAAGCTCATAAGTCCAAGGGTCTTGTAGCTTGCTGCAATGAGCTTATCAAGGCCTGACTCTGCAAGGCCAAGGCTCTCAAGGAACTCAGCCTTCTCATCCTCGTCAAGCTCTGAGATCTCAGCTTCAATCTGAGCACTGATAACAAATACTTCGCTGCCACTCTTTGAAGCCAGCTCTCTTACTGCTGCAACATACTGGTTTGATGCGCCGTCATCTGCAAGATCATCATCCTTAACATTTGCTGCGTAGATAACAGGCTTCCAGGTAAGAAGATCAAGGCTGTTAACAAATGCCCTGTCGTCATCATCTTCTATCTCAAGCTCACTTGCCATCTTGTTATCTTCAAGAGTGGCCTTTATCTTCTCGAGGATCTCAAGCTCTTTTGCTGCTGCCTTATCCATACGTGCAAGCTTGGAAACCTTTGCAATCCTTCTCTCCAAAACCTCAAGGTCTGCAAAAATAAGCTCAAGGTTGATTGTCTCGATATCTCTTGCAGGATCTACAGAGCCGTCAACGTGAACAACGTTAGGATCCTCAAAGCATCTTACTACGTGAACAATAGCATCTGTCTCACGGATATTTGCAAGGAACTGGTTTCCAAGGCCCTCACCCTTTGAAGCGCCCTTTACAAGACCTGCAATATCAACGAATTCTATGGTAGCAGGAGTAACCTTCTTGGAGTTATACAGATCTCCAAGGAGTTTGAGCCTCTTATCAGGTACTGCTACAACTCCAACGTTAGGATCAATTGTTGCAAAAGGATAGTTTGCAGCAAGTGCTCCTGCGTTTGTAAGTGAATTAAAAAGTGTACTCTTTCCAACGTTTGGAAGACCGACGATTCCCAATTTCATGGTATATATCTCCTTTAAAACAATTATTGTCGTAAAAATAGCCCTAACATGGCGAATATATATTACCATGTCAGGACCATTTTGTAAAAAATATGTTGGGGAGTC
>CAMVRW010000154.1 GCA_947169985.1 uncultured Butyrivibrio sp.
CACCAGCCTGACCTGTTGTGCCGCCACCTCTTACAGTTACAACTACGTCGAACTTGTCTGATGTCTCTGTAGCAACGAGAGGCTGACGAACGATAACCTTAAGAGTCTCAAGACCAAAATACTCATCGATAGGTCTCTTGTTGATTGTTATATTTCCATTTCCGGATACAAGGTATACTCTAGCGATTGACTTTTTTCTTCTACCTGTTCCGTAGTAATTAGCTGACTTTGCCATTGTATGTTCTCCTTTCGATTACCCGATTAAAATGTTAACTCTTCAGGCTTCTGAGCTGCGTGTGGGTGCTCAGCACCAGCGTATACGTGAAGCTTGCCATACATCTCTCTTCCAAGAGATCCCTTAGGAAGCATTCCCTTTACAGCGTGCTCAATAACTCTCTCAGGGTGATCCTGGAGCATCTGGCGAAGTGTGAACTCCTTGTGATGTCCAACATACTCTGTGTGGTGCCAATACATCTTCTGATCAAGCTTCTTACCAGTTACTTTGATCTTCTCTGCATTGATAACGATTACATAATCACCTGTGTCGATGTTAGGTGTGTAGATTGGCTTGTTCTTTCCTCTAAGTACGTTTGCTACGTTAGAAGCAAGACGTCCAAGTGTCATATCAGTAGCATCAACTACATACCACTTCTTCTCTACTGTAGTTGCACTAGGCATAAAAGTATTCATTGTGTTTCCTCCATAGATTAGAGCAATTACTTAATTTGTTACTTTCCATGGAACCCTTCACCTGATTCCACAGTATATGAACATACTGAAGCTTACCGGGACATCAATATGTCACTTGCATTGTCATGCGGGCATAGTTATAGAATAAACTTTGTCACGCGAAAGATATTATATGACGATTTACCAACTTTTGTCAACAGATATTTGCATTTTCCAAAGGTTTTTCACCGGGTTCGGGAATCCCCTCAAGGAACCTGTATTTTATTAGGAAAAGACCCTGTGGAGGCGCTGTAGGTCCTGCTGCCGACCTGTCTTTTGCATCCAGCATCTTCACTATGTCAGAAGGCTCGCCCTTTCCCCTTCCGATCTGTAAAAGAGTTCCTGCAATGATCCTGACCATATTATATAAAAAGCCGTTTCCGGTCACTGAGATAACCACCTCATCTCCACGCCTTTCGACTCTCACATTCTTAATGGTCCTGACATGAGAAAGAGCCTGGGATTCAGTGTTGCAAAAGCTGGTGAAATCGTGCTCTCCCACCAGATAATTTCCTGCCTCCTGCATTCTTTCAACATCTAACTCCATATTGAAATGGTAGGTGTAAAGGCGCTTAACCGGCACTTCCATTTTGGAATTCAGTACCCTGTATTCATAGGTCTTTTCCGTATCGCAGTGCCTTGGATGAAACCACAGCGCCACCTCTTTAGACTCTACCACCCTAATATCCTCAGGAAGTATATGATTCAGAGCGTAAGAAAACCTGTCTCCTGGAATGGTGGATTCCGTATCAAAAACAGCTATGTTTCCGTAAGCATGGACTCCGGAATCAGTCCTGCTGGCACCTATGACCTGAACTTCTTCTCCGGTAAGCCCGTGAATAGCCCTGTTAAGCATCTCTTCAATTGTATTGTGGGTGCTGGTCTGAAGCGCCCAGCCGTTATAGGCAGTTCCGTCATAGGACACCACCAACATTATCCTGCGTTTATTAGGCATCTCTTTTCCCATATTACCTGAACAGAATTCTTCCAAACACTATAACCAGAGCCACAAACAGAACAATGACAAGATATCCGATAGCATCCCTTTTCTTGTAGATAAGGGGCTTCATCTTGGTCCTGCCCTCGCCTCCGCGGTAGCATCTGGCCTCCATAGCCATGGCCAGATCGTTGGCTCTTCTAAAGGCCGAAATAAATAGTGGCACTAAAAGAGGTATAAGACTCTTTGCCCTTTGTATAAGAGAACCACTCTCGAAATCCGCTCCCCTGGCCATCTGGGCCTTCATGATCTTGTCCGTCTCTTCCATGAGGATAGGTATAAACCTCAGGGCAATGGACATCATCATTGATATCTCGTGAACCGGAACCCTTATCTTCTTAAGAGGGTTCAGAAGGTTCTCCAGTCCGTCAGTCAGGTTGTTGGGAGTGGTAGTCAGGGTCATCAGAGAGGAGCCTGTAATAAGGAACACCAGCCTGATTCCCATCATCGCAGCCAGCTTAATTCCTTCCTTAGTTATCTGAAACTTCCAAAAGCTAAATATAGCCTCTCCCGGCGTCAAAAACAGGTTGAATACCATAGTTATAAGGAGCAGGAAAAAGATTGCCTTCATGCCCCTGAAAATGAATTTGGGAGGCACATTTGACAGCTTTATGCAGATAACAAGAAAAAGTCCTGCAATAGCGTAACCTATGAAGTTTTTCACCAAAAACAGGGAAATAATAAAGGAGAAGGTCCCCACGATCTTAACCCTCGGGTCAAGACGATGGATCACTGACTCTGTCCTATAATATTGTCCCAGTGTAATATCTCTTAGCATTTACCAAACGCCTTCAGTATCTCTTTTTTTGCTTCCTCCAATGTGGTAACGCCTGTGTCCACATCAAAGCCTGCTTCACGCAGTTCCTGCATGCAATATGTCACCTGGGGAGCAGCAAGTCCTATCTCCTCAAGCTCTTTTACATGGGAAAAGACATCTCGAGGCTCCGCATCAAAAGCTACGCGCCCCTTGTTCATTACAATTATCCTCTCAACATAATCCGCCACGTCTTCCATGCTGTGGCTTACCAGGATTATGGTGATGTTCATCTTTTTATGAAGATCAGATATCAGATTAAGGATATCCTCTCTTCCCTTCGGATCAAGACCCGCTGTGGGCTCGTCCAGGATCAACACCCGGGGCTTCATGGCAAGAACGCCTGCTATGGCAACACGTCTCTTTTGTCCTCCCGAAAGGTCAAAGGGTGACTGATAAAAGTAGGTGGCATCAAATCCAACCTGCTCCAGAGCTTCAAAAGCTCTAAGCTCCACTTCCTTCTGGGGAAGTCCAAGGTTCTTTGGCCCAAAGCATACATCCTTAAAGCAATCTGTCTCAAAGAGCTGATGCTCCGGGTACTGGAAAACCAGTCCCACATTGGATCTGAGCTTCTTCTTATCGTAGCCCTGCTCGTTTATGTCCTCATTATCAAAAAAGACATTTCCGCTGCTGGGTTTTATCAGACCGTTCATATGCTGTATCAGCGTTGACTTACCTGAACCTGTATGTCCGATAAGGCCGATAAACTGACCATCAGGAATCTTAAGGTTTACATCGATAAGGGCCGGATGTGCCATGGCCGTATCTTCATCGTATATGTAATTCAAATGATTAATGATTATCGACATGCTTTCAGAGCCTCCACCAGCTCTTTTCTCGTAAGTATGGGCTCAGGAATTGGAAGTCCGCTTTTCCTAAGCTCATGGGCAAGAAGTGTCACCTGAGGAACCCCCAGCTTAAGCTCTTTGAGCTTATCCACCTGGGCAAAGATCTCCCTTGGAGTTCCCTCCATAACAACCTTTCCCTTATCCATAACAAAGACTTTATCAGCATCCACCACCTCTTCCATGTAGTGGGTGATAAGGATTATAGTGATGTTCTCAACCTGATTAAGGGCTCTGGCAGCTCTTATTACCTCTCTTCGGCCATTGGGGTCAAGCATGGCTGTAGGCTCGTCCATAATGATGCATTTGGGGTGCATAGCGATTACTCCGGCTATGGATACCCTCTGCTTCTGTCCGCCTGACAGGTGATTAGGAGATGACTTTCTGAACTGGTCCATTCTGACAGCCTTAAGGCTTTCATCTACTCTCTCCCAGATCTCTTCAGTGGGAACCCCCATATTCTCAGGGCCAAAGCCTACGTCCTCTTCAACAACCTGGCCAATGATCTGGTTGTCAGGGTTCTGGAAGATCATTCCGGCTTCCTGTCTAACATCCCAGAGATGCTCGTCATCCTCAGTGAGCATTCCATCCACATAAACTTCTCCCTCAGTAGGATAAAGAAGTGCATTGAAGTGCTTGGCAAGAGTGGACTTTCCGGAGCCGTTATGACCCAAAATAGCAATAAACTGCCCCGGCTCCACGTTGAGGTTCACGTTGTCAACAGCTCTGGTTATGCCCTCAACATTGCCCTCTTCGTCGCGCCTAATATATTCAAATACAAGTTTATCTGTACGAATCATCTTCTTCATATATTTCTCCAAAAATGCCTGTTTCAAATGCATTCCGGCACTTGCCTATTTTACTAAATCCAGGGCAATATTACAACTGTGCAGGTCTCTAAAATGTGGTAGAATTTAGATGTTGGTCAGCATTACTGGTCATCGATTTTTTGATATATCGGAGACGCATCATGAACAAAAAACTACTTAAGGACTTAGCACTCCTGGCAGGCGTGATCATCATAGCAGCTGCCGGCGCAAGATATTTAGGTGGAGGAGAGACTTTGACAGATTATGCCATTAAGAATCCGGAAAAAGCTGGGGTTGCCAGTTCCCAAGTTATAGAAAGAGAATCAGCCACATATGTTACTTCAAATATCTCTGATGCAGTAACAAGCGGCTCTCAGGATACCAGTTCAACCTCAGAAAAAGAAACATCAGCCAAAACAGACGATTCTTTCAGTACTGCATCTGGGACAGGAACCGCTGCAAGTTCATCTGAAACCACTTCAGCATCAAGCGATTCAGCAAGTGCAGCTTCAGTCGCAAGCGCCGGCTCCTCAGCTCAAAGTGAGAGCGCAGGTAACGACATCTCCCCTGACCGCGTGACCTATAAAGAGGGCTTCTATTATGAGCCCATCTCAAATGAGATTTTCAGCCGAATCTCCGGAATTTCATATCCGGTTGACTGCACTGTCCCTATTGATGAACTTCGCTATGTTGGTCTTTTATATGTGGATTTTAATGGAAACACCAAGAACGGCGAACTTATCTGCAATAAAGATCTGGCCCAGGATATGGTAGAGATCTTCTACGAGCTGTATACCAATGAATATCAGCTTGAAAGCGTCAAGCTGGTGGACGAATTTGGAGGAGATGACACAGCCTCAATGCTGGCAAATAACACTTCATGTTTTAACTATAGAGTTGTTGAAGGAACCACAAGGCTTTCCAACCATGCATTAGGCAGGGCAATAGATATCAATCCTTTCTACAACCCTTACATCACTTACAACAAAGATGGCTCTGTTAACATATCCCCTGAGGGAAGCGAGGCCTACGCCGACAGAACAGCCCAGTTCCCTTATAAGATAGATGAAAATGATCTGGCCTACAAGCTCTTTAAGGAGCACGGCTTTAAGTGGGGCGGCAATTGGAATTCGGTTAAAGACTATCAGCACTTTGAGCGTTAGCTACAAGCCATGCGCGAGAATATAATAGGCAATGTGTTGGGAGCTTGCTCACATAAGCATTGAATATTTTATTCTCGGATACGGCGACAGCCGTACAACGAGGAATTTTGGCTCTTTAAAATTCCGAGTGGAGCGCTTGGCGGATTGAAGCGCACAAAAGGGATATGGCCAATGCCATATCCCTTTTATAGTGCGCATCAAACGAGCTCAAGTACAACCATCATAGCTGCATCGCCTTTTCTCTGACCGATCTTGACGATTCTTGTGTAACCGCCCTTACGATCTGCGTACTTAGGTCCGTACTCATCGAAAAGCTTTGCTACAAGGTCAACTTCCTTTGTGTTTCTCTTTCTTCCTGCGTTCTCTGTAGGAACCTCAGTTACAGGGTAAAGAGTCTTAAGAAGCTGTCTTCTTGCGTGCATTCTTGAAGGAAGGTCCTTCTTGATCTCCTTCTTAACAGTTGTATACTTTGTAACCTTCTTGCCATCTACAACTTCTTTTACTCTCTTGCCATCCTTGTCCTTCTCAGGAACCTTAGCTTCAACAGTAACTGTCTCGAAGTTGTCCT
>CAMVRW010000155.1 GCA_947169985.1 uncultured Butyrivibrio sp.
CATATCGAGAACATCCAGCCATTTATGGAGAATCCAAAGTTTACTTTCCTTGAGAAGGATATCAGGGATCTGGATGCATGTATGGAGGCTACAAAGGGCGTAGATTACGTTCTCAATGAGGCTGCCTGGGGAAGCGTTCCAAGAAGTATTGAGATGCCTCTTCTTTACGAGGAGATCAACATCCGTGGAACCCTCAATATGATGGAAGCATCAAGACAGAATGGTGTAAAGAAATTCGTCTATGCTTCAAGCTCATCAGTTTATGGTGATTCAACAACACTTCCTAAAAAGGAGGGACAGGAGGGAAATGTTCTTTCTCCCTATGCTCTGACAAAGAAGACAGATGAGGAGTACGGAAAACTCTACAAGAGTCTTTACGGCCTTGATACCTATGGACTTAGATATTTCAATGTATTCGGAAGAAGACAGGATCCTAATGGCGCTTATGCAGCTGTTATTCCTAAGTTCCTTCGCCAGCTCATGAACGGTGAGACACCTACCATCAACGGCGATGGAAAGCAGTCCAGAGATTTCACGTACGTTGACAATGTTATTGAAGGTAACCTTCGTGCCTGCCTTGCTTCTTCAGATGTGGCAGGAGAAGCTTACAACATCGGCGCAGGCGGAAGAGAGTTCCTTATTGATGTTTATCATCACCTTACAGAGGCCCTTGGAATGGATCTCGAGCCTAACTTTGGACCACCTCGTGCAGGAGACATCAGGGATTCAAATGCAGATATCTCCAAGGCAAGAAAGAACCTTGGCTACGATCCTTCCTATGATTTCAAGGCAGGAATCCAGCTTGCTATAGATTGGTACAAAAAGAACCTGTAAGATATAGGGATTCAAAGTCATGGAAATTTCATGCTTGCATGACAATTTACATGACCTTGAAGACCGAACGAACATGAGGAAAAAAGATACGCGAAGAATGAGCGGATCGATTTCCGAATGCTCGTAGCATGACGAGAACGAAGTGGAGTCATGCGGATATATTACAACAAGGTAGATGTATGAAGATAACTATACGAATGGATGACATTACGCCGGATATGGACTACGCGAAGTTCTCCAGATTTAAGGCTCTTTTAGATAAGCATGACATAAAGCCTCTTATCGGTGTTGTGCCAGAGAATAAAGACGAAAAGCTTGCAATAGAAGAGCCCCATGAGGATTTCTGGAGCATGGTAAAAGAGCTTCAGGAAAAGGGCTGGACTATTGCCATGCATGGTCTGAATCACCTTTATACCACTAAGGCTTCGGGGCTTTTCCCCATAGGTGGTAAATCCGAGTTTGCAGGTCTTTCCCTTGTAAAACAGGATGAGATGATAAGAGAGGGCAGACGCATATTGAGCATGAACGGCATTTCCACCGACATCTTCATGGCACCCTCCCACTCCTTCGACAAGAATACACTCCGGGCCCTTAAGAAGAACGATTTCTTCATCTTGACAGATGGCTTTGGAAATCAGCCCTTCCGTTCAGAAGGCATGATATTCTATCCCATATCCATCAAACGCGGCAGTTCTTTGAAGGATGAAAGAGACGGCCTTGTAACTTTTGTCTACCACTGCAACACCATGGATGACAAGGACTTCGACAAGCTTGAGAGTCTCTTAGAGTCCGGCAAAGTGGTATCCTATTCGGAATTCAGACAGTTTAAGGTTAAAGACAGAAATCTATTCGGAAATATGTGGCAGTATAGTATAGCTAAGGCTAAGTATATTGCTATGCAAATTAAGAAGTACATATAGAGATTATCAGGGTCAAAAGTCCGGCTTGGCGGCTGCGCTCGCCCCTTCAGCAAATGTTATGTGTAAGGAGCGATTGTAGCTCTACGGAGATAAGACTGGCTCCCAGCCTGGCTTCTCGGAATGTCAGAGCTATGAGCGACGGCGCATACATTTGCTGAAGGGGCGAGCGCAGCCGCCAAGCCGGACTTTTGACCCGTCAACACAACAACACGTTGAGGAAATAGTAACATGGAAGGTTTTGGACAGATTCGTGTGCTCCACGTACTGGGGGTACTGGGGCTTGGTGGAGCTGAGTGCAGAATAATCGATCTATACAGAAACATGGACAGGGATAAGATCCAGTTTGATTTCCTGGTCCATTATTCACCTGAGAAAACAGGAAAGAAGAGTCCGACTTCTGATGAACTGATGGCAGTTCGCGAGCCGGACTATTTTGATAATAGCGTATATAAGCTTGGAGGCCGTATTTTCTGCCTTCCAAGATTCAACGGTAAAAACATCGTGGAGTACAAGGCTGCTATCAAGCGCTTTTTTGCCGAGCATCCCAATGAGTGGAAGGTGGTTCAGGGCCATATGACCAGCACTGCAGCAATCTATCTTCCCATTGCAAAAAAAGCCGGAATACCAGTTGTTGTGGCCCATGCCAGAAGTGCCGGTGTGGACAACGGGATCAAGGGAATGGCAACAAAACTCCTTAGAGCACCTCTCCAAAAGGGCAGTATAACCGATTATAACTTTGCCTGTTCCAGAGAAGCCGGTTACGCAGTATTTGGAAAAGACCTTATGGATGAGGGCAGGGTGAGGATCATTCCTAACGCCGTTAATCTGAAGCACTTTGCCTATGATCCTGAAAAGAGGGAAAGGATAAGGGAAGAGCTTGGTGTATCCAATGCCCTGGTGATAGGACATGTGGGAAGCTTCAGATATGCCAAGAACCACGAGTTCCTTTTAGAGGTTTTTGCCCAGGTATGCAGGTTCCTTGATAACGACGATCTTAATCAGTACAGTATGCTCCACGGTATGAGGATAAAACTCCTTATGCTGGGAAGCGGAACACTGATGGAAGACATGAAGAAGCTTGCAGTAAAGCTCCATATTGCAGACAGATGTATATTTGCCGGAAACAAGTCCAATGCCAGCGACTACTATCAGGCCATGGATTATTTCTGTTTCCCTTCAAGGTATGAGGGACTTCCCGGAAGTGTTGTGGAGGCTCAGGCAGCTGGACTTCAGTGCCTGGTTTCCGACGCCATAACTCCTGAGGTTAATGTGACAGAGCTTGTTTCCATGATGAGCATCAAGTCAGAACCAAGGGACTGGGCAAGGAAGATAATCGATGACCTTATGCTCAGAGAGGACTACCACTATGATCCTCTTGAGGAGGAGATAAGGCTCAATCAGACCCTCACCCAGATTGCAGGAGAAAGAAGAGAGAGCATATTTGAGACTGACGATACCCCTGACTTTGACCTTTTGGATGCAGGCACAGGGTTTGATACGATAAACGTTCCCGACAAGCCTTCAAAGAGACATCGCCGCGCCATTGAGTTCTCCATAGGAGACAGACAGCAGAGCTCAGAGTACATTCTTGGAAAATTAAAGGCAGCAGGCTTTGATGTAAAGAATCAGGCTAAGATGATGTCAGCGTTCTACCAGAGAGGTTATTTTTAATGGACAGTAAAAAGAAAAATCTCATGTTGATGGTTCCTATGCTCCATCAGGGAGGATTTGAGAGGGTCTGCGTCAAGACAGCAAGACTGATGCAGGATTTCTACAATGTTTATATCCTTATCTTCAGCTCAAAGGACATCAACTATGACGTGACGGGGCTCAATATAATAGACATTGATGTACCCTCACAAAAGGGCCTTGCCAACAAGGTACTGAATGTTTTAAAGAGAGTAAACAAGGCCAAAAAGGTAAAAAAAGAACTGGGGATTGATATTTCCTACAGTTTTGGAAGTAGTGCCAACTACGTAAATACCCTTTCCAACATGGGAGAAAAGGTCCTCACAGGATTAAGGTGCCAGACTGACATGGAAGGAACAAGGCAGGTAAAGCTCTTTTGCCGAAAGTCAGATCAGGTCCTGTCCTGTTCAAAAGAGATCGTAAGGCAGCTTAAGAGGGACTTTAACTACGACAGGAGCACCTATATCTACAATCCTTTGGATGTGGATGATATTCAGAAAAAGGCTATGGATCCGGTGGATGATTTTCCATTTATCGGAGATGATATAAAGGTTATTTCCTGCTCTGCAAGAAATGATTATATCAAGGGAATCTGGCATCTGGTAAAAGCCTTTTCACTGGCTCAGGTGAAGCACCCAGAACTACGTCTGGTAGTCATGGGAGCAGGCAACTGGGAGAAGTATAATGAGCTTTCCAAGGCCCTTGGGATAATAGACAAAGTGGCTTTTGTGGGGCTTAAGAAGAACCCGTTCCCCTATGTGGCAGCATCTGACCTTTATGTTTGCAGCTCCAATCACGAGGGATTCCCAAATGCAGTGCTGGAGGCCATGGCCCTGAAAAAGCCTGTTATCTCAGCAGACTGCAAGACCGGCCCAAGAGAGATCCTTCTTTCAGAAAAGGAGTATGAGGAGCTGATTGAGAAGATCCCTGACGGAAGCAGCATTACAGCTCCAATAAGGGGAGAATTCGGAATTCTGATCCCTGATATGGACCAGGAAGAGAACTTTGATCCCGAGTACGTTACAGAAGGTGAGCGGATTCTTTCCGGAGAAATTGTAAGACTTCTTGACGAGGAGGAAAGTCTTAAAGACTATTCGGACAGGGCCTACAAGAGAGCACTTTTCTACACGCCGGATTCCTATAAAGACAGTATCCATGAGATCTTAAAGAGGTATGAGTAATGCATTATAAGGTTGTTGTTTTTGGAGTAAAAGACACTTCAGAGAATATCATAGAGTTTATCCAGAGTGAGATCTGCAAGGTGGATCTTGTTATCACAATAGCTCCCAAGGTTTTGGAGCACAATCAGGTGTCAGGATTTAAGGGACTTTCCTTCCTGACAGATAAGTACGGGATTCCTGTTCATGAGGCAGACAGCTACTTCCTTAATGATGAGAAGACAAAAGCCTTTATGGCAGAGAATACCTTTGACATCGGAATTGTAATGGGATGGCAAAGGCTGATCCCCAAGGAGGTATTGGACTGCTTTAAAGAGGGTATTTTCGGATTCCACGGAAACGCTGGATACCTTCCTTTTGGAAGGGGCAGATCTCCCCTTAACTGGTCAATGATCCTTGGAGATACCAGATTTAACCTTAATCTTTTCAAGTATGATGAGCATGCAGACAGCCCAAATGTCTTTTCCACTGAGATGTTCCAGATCAATGAACACGACGATATAAGGACTGCCCAGTACAAGAACATGATATGCTCCAAGAACCTCATAAGAAAGCTCCTTACCACATATATGGAAAAGGGCCATGTGGAGATCCATACTGATTCAAAAGACTTTGATTCATGGTACAATAAACGTACAGCGGCAGACGGAAAGATAGATTTTAAGGACAGGACCAGGAATATCTATAACCTCATAAGAGGTGTTGCGGCTCCTTTTCCGGGCGCTTTCTGCTACTGTGACAAGGAGGATGACCAGCACAAAGTAACCGTGTGGCAGGCTCATCCCTTTGATGAGATGATAGATTTTTCGGGCTATGCTCCCGGAGAGATCGCAGATATTTTTGATGGAAAGTTAGTGGTCAGAACTGTTGACGGTTCACTTCTGATTGACAAATATGACACTGCCGTCACACTGACTAAAGGAATGGTACTTAAGTAATATGGAAAGCATTGCATTTCATTTAAACTGCCTGGTAAAGGGCGGCGCAGAGAGAGTTGTGTCCAATCTGGCCAATCAGTTCGCCGCGGAGGGCATAAAGGTCTACGTGGCCACGGAGTGGACGGATGAAGACGAGTTTGAGCTTGACGAGAGAGTAACAAGGGTCCATGTGGGACTAAGGCCAGAGGATGAAAAGAAAAACCGTGTGACCAAGTTCTTTCTGAGGGTAAAATACCTGAAGGAATTTGTTAAGCAGTATCACCCCCAGGTTCTGGTTGCCTTTGCCCAGAGAGCTAATTACAGGGCACTTATGGCGGCCGGAAAGAGTGATATTCCAGTGGTCATCTCCGTAAGGACAGACCCCGT
>CAMVRW010000156.1 GCA_947169985.1 uncultured Butyrivibrio sp.
CCATTAAAGCTCTCCTTTTCCTTCTCCTCCAGACCAAATGCCCTGATAACTCTTACACCTGTATGATTTTCTCTTGTAAGATTAAGCAGTCCATCCAGTCCGCCTTGTATCTGTCCGTACCTTGGAATGCTCCATCTCATGATAAGTCCCACAACCAGGGATAAAAGAACTATGGTCACAAGGAAGATAAGGGCCATTCGAACATTTATGGTAAATGCCATGACCATGGCTCCCAAAACCACAAAAGGTGAACGAAGGAGCAGTCTGATGGTCAGGTTTACACCCTGCTGAACCTGATTGATATCACTGGTCATGCGGGTGATCATAGCTGATGTTCCAATTCTGTCTATATCTGTATAAGAGAGCTTTTGTATATTATCGAAAAGAGCTCTTTTAACCTTCTTGGCAAAGCCCGCTGCAGCCTTAGCTGCAAAAAACTGGGCAGTTACTGCACTTATAAATCCCACAATGCAAAGAAGGATCAGGATAAGGCACATATGGATAACGTGGCTCTTATCTCCGCTTCCAATACCTTTATCGATCATGGACGCAATAACAAGAGGCACCATAAGTTCAAATGATGCCTCTAAAAGTTTAAACAAAGGTCCTAGTAAGGTCTCTTTTTTATAGTCTTTCAAAAAAACAAGTAGCTTTTTCATATTTAATATCAAGCCTATTTTTCGTTAAGTGTGAAATAGAATAGGCTTTCCTTTTTTAGTAATTAATTCTAAGGCCCTTCGGGTAATGGTTCTTCAACATTCCTCCAGCAAGCTTCGCCCAACCAATACTGTAACAATCAACGGTCACAAGGCACCAGCCTTTCTCAACAGCCGATATTCTCAGCGTCTGCCCGTTAAGGTACTGCTGGATCTCTCCTGAATCTGAAGAAAGGTCAAAGTGCAGTTTAACACCATCTGCCTTAAGATACAAGGCTAATGCATGAGAAGGCTCAAAACGGTCCTTTTTAACCGTGCCAAGGTGAAGTCCGGGGCGCATGACCTTAAGGCCCTTGATCCCCGGCATATTCTCAGGGCATAAATATAACTGATCACCAAAACTGATCACAAGTCCATCAAGAGTTTTATCAGCCTTTGCCTTATCGAAACCTAAGTTATTCAGGGTTTCATCAAGAAACTCATTAAGTGGCTTAAGAGCTTCTTTCCTGGCAGCGATGTTGCGTCCACCGGGGACATAGTTCTTTTGTCCCTCTGTATTAAGGCTTCCATCTCTCTTAAAGACGCACATAAAGTGGCCTTCACCTTCTACTTTATGTGGCCAAAGGCGTACAGAATTTGCTACCTCAGAGAGCAAAGCTTCAGCATTTCCAGAAGCTTCAGGAATATTTTTCACAATATCCCTAACCCACTGAGGTCTTCCATTTTCCATTCCACCAACCAGTTCTACTTCCTCAGTATGGAAGTCCGGGTGGGATGCCAGAAATTTGAATACGTTCTCCTCATTCTCCTTGGGAGAAAACGTACAGGTGGAATAAACAAGTCTTCCTCCCGGAAGTAGCATCTTTGCTGCATTATTCAGGATCTCTTCCTGCCTTGAAGCACACAGCTCCACGTTTTCAGGACTCCACTCCCCGGAGGCATTTTCGTTCTTACGAAACATTCCCTCTCCTGAGCAGGGAGCATCCACCAGGATCTTGTCAAAGTATCCCTCAAATACCTCCGACAGATGTCCTGAATCCTCATTAAGAACAAGGGCATTGGGAACCCCCATTCTCTCTATGTTAAGGGACAATATCTTAGCCCTGTCCCTGTTGATCTCATTTGTGATTAAAAGTCCTTTACCACAGAGCCTGTCTGCAATCTGGGTAGACTTTCCTCCCGGAGCTGCGCAAAGATCCAGAACTCTGTCCCCAGGCTTCGGGTCAAGAAAGTGAACCGGCGACATAGCGCTTGGCTCCTGGATATAGTAAAGCCCCGCCTCGTGATAGGGATGTTTTCCGGGAGCAGCTTCTTCGCTGTAGTAGTAACCTCTTTCCTCCCAGGGTACTTGTTTTGGAATGACTCCGCCAGCCAAATCCAGGGCTTTTTCAAGGACAGCCTCGATTTCTCCTTCAGCTCTTTTCCCGACCTTCAGATAGTTCACCCTTATACCATGACTGTAATCATCCTCAGCAGAAAAGCTCTCTACAAATTCTTCATATTCTTTTTCAGAAAAAAGCTCCTTCATACTCTGAAGGAACTTTTCCGGCAATGCACTATTATTCAAAGTTTACCCTCTTATCTATGCCTGTGGCAGAAAATACGTTAAAGATATTCTCCGGGGTATTTCTTACCACGAAATTTCCATTAGCCTTTTTATGGGCAAAGACCACCTGTCTCACCCCTGAAGATGATATATACTCAAGGTCTTTTAAGTCAAGTACCAGGGTCCTGTCATCCAGCTCAAGCTTTTCCAAAAGCAGGGTAAGCTCAGGTGTTGCCTGGGTGTCCAGCCAACCTTCAAGGGCAATGACAATCTCTTTTTCTGATTCGCTAGTCTTAATCTTCATTTAATCATCCTCCAATTAACTTTTCTTTAAGTATCAAGTGTCAGGGAAAGGATATTTTGCCCCATATCCCTTCTGTAACTTATATTTTGCGTGTAACGTTTGACAAGGTTGATACCCATTCCACCCTTATCAAGATCTTCAAACTCGTGCTTTGGACCATCATTCTTCAAAGGATCAAAAGGCTTTCCGTTATCCATAAACCTGACGATGAGCTTATCATCTCTTTCTTCCCAGGCCAGATTAACACTGTCAGCCCCCGAATAATCCATTATATTCACATATATTTCTTCGCAGGCAAGGACTGCATTCTTGGCCTTATCCTCATTGGTTATAACATGCATTATCGTTTCCTTCATCTTGGAAAATTCCTCAAAGGAAGCACCACCTTCCGTATCCTCTTTTCCCATATAAAGGGCCATGAGTCCTGTCATGTCATCAAACTGCTGAAGTCCTTCCTGATATTCAAGCACTTTTTCAATAAGTGTAAGAGTCTTTTCTCTTGCAGGGAATCCGACAGTGTCTGTATTTTCACTCATCTGAGCTATGAGCCTGTCAATTCCAAACTGCTTCTGATTTTTGTCGATAGCCTCTGTGATGCCATCGGTATACAGGAATATACCTTCTCCTTTTTTAAGGAAAAGAGTCTGCTCATGAATGTCAGCATCATCAAAAAGTCCAATGGCAAGCCCCGGATCCACCTTAAGCTCTTTTGCCTCATCTCCAAGTAAAAGAGGTGGATTATGACCTGCATTTGCATAAGTCACCTTGCCGTTCTCAAGGTCCAGTATAAAAGCGAATACCGTAGCAAACATACACTCAGGATTGGATGCACAGATATAAGCATTGGTGTCATTCAGGGAATCAGCTACGCCCCGGCCGGCTCTTATCTTCTCTCTAATGGAGCTCTTGACCATCATCATGAAAAGAGCTGCTGACACTCCTTTTCCGGAGATGTCACCGATTATGGCACAAACTCTTTTCTCATCAAGGAAAAAGATATCGTAGAAGTCGCCGCCTACTTCCTTGGCAGGATGGGAAATTCCAAACAGGTCATATTCACTGCCCTTTATACCATACTTGTCGGGAACAATTCCCTGCTGGATCTTACGGGCCACATCCATCTGAGTCTTGTTCTGAACCTCATCGGCTGTCAGTTTTTCAATGTGCTCCATGTAACCGGTAATATCATTTACCATGGATTCGAAGCTGTCCTCGATATCAGTTATCTCATTTCTGGTAAGAGTCTTTCTCTTTGCGTACTTAAGGCTCCTGTGTTTGGAGAAATGCTCCATATTCCTGGAAAGCTTCTTTACAGGCTTAAAGATAAGGCGTTTTAAAAGAGACCTGGCAATGAGCATTGAAAACAAAACAACAACGCCCACCAGCACCCAGGACCTGACCATCAGAACAACGAAGAGCCCTTTAATAACACGATAATTGTAGTCAACCTCAAGAAGAGCTTCTATTTTTCCCTCATCATCCATAAGCGGGAATATCCAGGCGCAAATATTGTCATTAAGTTCTTCCCTGAATTCGTAGCATCCTCCGCGATCTCCGGCAAGAGCCTGCCTTTCTGCATCTGTAAGTGGTTCATCATCAGTAATTCCATAGTGATATTCTTCCCAGTACTTTTCGTCAAAGCCCTCTTCACTTCCGGAGAAAAGAATGTAATGGCGCTTCTCATTCTGATCGACAGTATATACAAAGATGTACTGAAGTTCTGACTCCCGGCAGATGTGGGTAAATCTTTTTTCAAGCTCCGACCGGATTTTTTTGTCAGCAATCTCATCCACATTTTTAACTGAGCTGAATATGATCTCTTCTATACCTGCTGCAGCAATCTTGGCCCCGGCCTGACTTTCATCAATTGCCATGTCCTCGAAGTAATCCTTACTGCTCCAGGAAAAGAAGGAACAGGTGATAAAAAGTGCCACCAGCACAATGAAGGACATCCCGATCATCAATGGAATTCTGGGTTTTTTTAGTTTCTTCAAAACTTCCTCCGATTATTTTCAGAGTCTAATTTCCACTGGCTCTTAATGTTTATATTATTCTGGTAGGGATATCCTATCTTTTCATCAACAAAGAGCCCCAAAGGTACATCCTCAAATTCTATCTCAGCACTTTCAGAGCTTTCCGAAAGCTCTTTTGATGCGCTGTGAACTTCTCCGGTAATATCCAGAGAATATTCCTTATCAAGGAGTCTCTTTATAAGTGGAGTTATGGAGTCATTGACCTCCAGCATTGATATCCTGTCATATACCTCCAAAAGCCTAAGGGATAAAAGTTCTCTGGCAAAGCCCTGGGTGGCTGCCATGACAAATTTGGGGTTACTTCCCACCATGCTGAACAAAAGCTCAATGACAATCTCTTTTCCCTGAGTGGAAGCAAGAATAATTGACTTTGGCCTCCTTGCTTCATCATAAACAATGCAGCTAAGATCTTCATCGAATCTGTCTATGTCATTGTCACCGATTATGATCTTCTCCTTGGAGAGAAGGTCGATAGCTTCCTGAGCCTGATATAGAATAAGGTCTCTGAAGGGAATGTACTCCACATCCGGGAAATCTATGTCGATAGACTTTTTTACACCCTTCGAAGCAAATAGATCTGTTGCAGAAACAGACAGTATATTTACAGAGTTTGAAATCTTGAAGCCATCCTCCTGTAGCTGTTCTTCAAGGCTTGTAAGGTCAGATTTATAATCAAAGTTAATCTGCTTTACATTCTGAGAAATCGCCAGAGCCTGAGCAGCCTTTACAAGGTCGTAGTTCTCAGGAACCGTCATTATCCTGGCATTATTGTCAAAGAATTTTATGATGATGGCATTTTTATTCTCATCAAGGATCCTGACTCTTCCATCATGCAAAGCACTTTTAAAGAATTTCATGCTCTTTCACCTCCACTTCTCTGGAGGCACAGGAAAGTAGCATCCTCATTTAATTCAGCTGTTCCAACATGTTCCTGAAGGTCACTTTGCAAAAGAGCTATGGTCTCCTCCGCATTTTTGCCCTCAGTATCCTTAAAGGCTTTTATGAGTTTTGTACGACCATATTCTTTTTCTTTGGAATTCATGGCATGGACAACTCCATCTGTAAAGAGAAGTAGCTTTTCGCCCGGTTCAAGCTTTATCTCAAAGCTCTGATACTTCATCCCCTCCATTACACCCATCAGGTAGGATACGTTCTCTTCATAGGAAAAGACATGTCCCTGTGAAAGAACCAGCGCCTTTTCATGTCCGGCATTTATGACCTTAAGTGTTCCTGTAGAAATCTCATACACACCATACCAGGCAGAAAGACAAAGATTATCATCATTATCCCAGCACAGAAGGTCATTTACGGCCTCAATCTTGTCCTCAATGG
>CAMVRW010000157.1 GCA_947169985.1 uncultured Butyrivibrio sp.
TCTGTCTATCTCAATAAAGTGATTACCTCCACCAAGTGTGCCAAGAGATCTCTCCAGCCATTTTGCCTCCTTAAGCTGTCTGTAGCACTTAAGTCCGGTAAGGTCAAATCTCTCTATTCTTCCGTCCCAGACATCTCTGCCTGAAGGAATAAAATGAGCTGCCTCATCAAACTTCTGAAGATCTATTTCCTGTTTGCCAAGATTCACTGTGTACATGCCACAGCCTATATCAACACCTACAACATTTGGAATCACCTTGTCCACTATGGTCATAGTAGTTCCTATTGTGCATCCCTTTCCTGAATGAACGTCAGGCATAATTCTTATCTTTGAACCCTCCGTCATAGGAAAATCACACATTCGTCTTATCTGCTCAATGGCCTCGTCCTCTACCACCTTTGCGTAGCAAAGGGCAGTAGCCACCTTACCTTTTATCTCTATTGCATTCATATTATTGTCCTTTCATAAAACAAGGTACTTCCGCTCTCGCTATTCGCTCGCCGGAAGACGTTCGAACCAGGCTCTAAAATACATCGCCAGGTTCTCTCAGCCAGCGATCCTTTCATAACGCTGTGATGAAAGGACGCTCATCATGAAATTATATGGATCTAAGTTGTTTTCTTTTATCATTGCAAAGATCTGTGGACTGTTACCTGATACAAGCACAACACCCTGCTCATTCATTTTTACAGGCTGCTGAACATTACGGCTATTGACATTCCAGAATACTATCTTGGGAAGTCTGTAACCACTCTCCTCAAAGATCTTCTTTGCATTTTCAAAGTTGGTCATTGAAGAGTTACCTGCGCACCAGTCAAACTCCATATCAGAGATGATGTAGATGATCTCTGGCATATCTTTCTGAGTAAGCTTATTAGCTACAGCAGTTCTCAAGATAAGCATAAAGGTCTTTTCAATATCTGTGTTACTACATTCATTAAAGCTCATGCAGTATCTTACCTTCTCGACAATATCTCTGCCTTTGATTTCCACAAGGCGAGGGCTATTTGAGAAAGTGATGAAGTGATTTCGGAACGCACCGGTATTTCTTTCTGCAAAATATATACCCAGAGACTGAGCCACAGCTGCAGGAGAAGGATTACCACCACTGTACATAGAGCCTGAACCATCAACAACTACCAGGGCGTTTTCTGCACCAGCATAGTTTTCAAAAGCATTCCATGTTGTATCCATGGCTATTCTCTCGTTTTCTGTGAAGGTTTTTCTGCCATAATAATCTTCCACCATAGGCGCAATCACATCAGCAGGTGTAAGCGTGCCTGTGTGCATTACAGATGGATCTGACTGCGCCTTGTGGATGAATTCCAGATATCTCTCTTCATCATTACGGATAAATGCCTGTCTGTACTTATAAAGAGCCTTTGATGGCTGCTTTTCATAATCAAAAGAATAATCCTTTGTTCTGAGGTTATTCTCTATGATCTTGATCTGTGCTCTGAGCGCAGAAAGAGCCTTTCTGTACTCAGCATCAGTCATACCAATACCCTTCGCTATCTTTTTTGCAGCCTTAACCGCATCTTTATTACTGGTATTAACTGAAGGAAGCCACTTTGCAAGCAGTGTCACATTGCCATCAGCTTCAAGCGCAGCAAGATCTGCTCTAAGTGCATCACCAATGTAAGCAATAACTTCTTTTTCACATGGAGTGTCCATGAGTGCAAGCAGGTCATCATAACGACCATACTCAGCCACGTTGGCTATGTTTTTCTTAACTGATTGAGGCTCAGTTGCAGCCAGATAATTCAGGATGACCTTGAATACTCTTCTTTCACCAAGGCCACCTCTGATATCTCTTGCAAAGAAAAGTGTTTTCATTGCAAGATCTGGATCCTCAGCATAAGCCTGAACAAATCTCATAAGGATATCGTTTTCATCGGCACTGCGAAGCGCACCAATTGTAGCAAAAAGATCAAGTACATGAGACTCTGTGCTTCTATATGTTACTGCACCATTTTCAGTATATGTTTTATTTGCTTCTTTCTTTAAAAAGTTCAACATTAGAATTTCCTCCTTTTACAAGGTGCCCCCGGGGTGAGTCCCCGGGTCACTTTCCCTGCGCAGGCAGGGCATGTTTTCAAGACATGGACTGTAGTGTAATTGCAGTATGCACCTTTAATTCACAAGATACGTCTTTTAACGGTAAAGGGATTCGAACCCTTCAATCCTTCTGGTTATGAGCCAGACGCCACCCGCTGTAGCCAACCAAAGTTAGTTGCTGCCTGTATCTTTTTTCAAGACACTCTTCCCCGAAGGGAAGTTTTGGGAATTGAACCCAATGATTCCTTTAATCATCCATCAATTGCTGTGTCTTTATGCTTATATCTTAATCTCATCTTTTGGAGATTAAAACCTTCACTATTGTCATCTATCGCAACCCCAATTCATATTGTATTTATCAACATTTGCACTTATAATTGTTATAGATTGCAACCCCATTTAAGAGGTGTATCATGACAGAGAAATATAAAATCTACTTATCCGAAGATATAAAATCCCGTCTTACCAACGACGCTGAGCTTTTCGAGTTCTATAAAAAGGATGGCTCAGTTAATCTAAATGCCTTTCTCAAAGTATTGATAGTTAATTACTTTGATCAGTATCGCCATGGCAAAGAAAAGCTCCTAAACAGCATCAGACAGGATATTTCAAATATAGTTTCAATATCCGATAGCGACTCTGAAATCCTTGCAGACAGAATAGTAAATACCTATCTTAAAGGGGATATTGAAAATTCTGAAAAGAGCATAGCAATCACGCTAACTGCCAGCGGAGAGTCCTATGACATAATAGGCATCATAGAAAACAACATGCTTAAGGACTCCTCTTTGTCCCAATATCTCAAAGATATGTTTATATCCTACCTATCAATTCCAAGAAGCCGCAGAGAAGCCATAATCTTCAAGGATACCTACGAAACAATCACAAAGGCCCTAGCTGACAAAAAAGTTATCTCTTTTTCAACAACCACTTCCAGAAACACCAGCTCTTTTGCTGTTGAACCATATTTCATTGCTCCTTCAAAAGAAGAGCAATGTAATTACCTTATCTGCAACGACACAAGAACAAGGCATCCAAGGACATTTAGAATATCCAGACTTACCAGCGTTTTTGTGACTGCTGACAAATTTGAACTTGATTCTGAGTTATATAAAGAGCTCCAGGAAAAAGCCCTTCGTAGTCCTCAGTCTGTTTCCAAAACGGTTCAGGCTGTCGTGAAGATGAACTCCTATGGCATCCAGAAATTCCAGGTTGTTACAAAAAACAGGCCTGATGTCCTCAGAAAAGATGGTGATCTATATTACTTTGACTGGTCCGAGCTGCAACTTGAAGAATATTTCAAGCGGTTTGGCAGGGATGCAATAGTTTTGGAACCTCAGTCCTTACGAAACAGACTAAGAAAATACTACGGTATGGCAGTACGAGCATACCGCGATTAAGGGTGACCGACGGGACTCGAACCCGCAATATTCGGAACCACAATCCGACGCATTAGCCATTTGTGCTACGGCCACAGTACAGATATCCTGACTCGAACAGGAAATACCTCCGTATCAGAGAGGCGTGATAACCAATTTCACCATGTCTGCATATCCCCTATAGGATTCGAACCTACAGATGTGAGATTAGAAATCTCATGCCTTAATCCATTTGGCGAAGGGGATAGGAGTGTTCCCCAGGCGACTCGAACGCCTAATTCCCGGTTCGTAGCCGGACAGTTTCTCCATTAGCTTAGAGGAACATAGCGCCGTGAACAGGGATCGAACCTGTCTTCCCGTGAAGGAAACCGCTGATTAGCAATCAGGTGCCTTACCGCTCGGCCACCACGGCTAAAGCGCTGCATGAAGGAGTCGAACCTTCTCTCCCGTAAAGGAGCCAGCGGTTTTCAAGACCGCGGCAATCCCGTTCTGCCAATGCAGCTTGAGCATAACCCGTAGGACTCGAACCCACACAAACTGTTTTGGAGACAGTTATGCTACCATTACATCAGGGCTATATTATTCTTTACACCTCTCTTTCCTCGTTATTTTTGTCGGTTATTCATGTATAAAAATCTTCTGCCTCTGGCAGAAATACAGGCGGTGGAATTCGAATCCACACATTAACGAGGTTTGAGCTCGCCTCCTCTTCCATTTGGGATACACCTGTGTAGTGCAGGATATCAGATTCGAACTGATACGAGCTAAGCCCAACTGGTCCTTAGCCAATTGCGTCTGCCGCTTCCGCCAATCCTGCAAGTACGCCCTAAGAGACTCGAACTCTTACGCTTTCGCAACAGATTCTAAGTCTGCCGTGTCTTCCATTTCACCAAGGGCGCAGATGTGACCGGCGAGACTCGAACTCGCAACCAACAATAGGAACAGAGACTTAAGCTCTGCGTGTATACCAGTTCCACCACGGTCACAGATAATTCAGTTGTAAGCTCCTAAGTCGGAGTCGCAATAATCGTGTCATGTCTTTTCTCCTATCAAATAACTAAGTGGGCAAGATGGGTGTCGAGCCCATTACCTCCGAAGAGAACGGATTTACAGTCCGTCGCGTTTGCCGATTCGCTACTTGCCCTGATGATCCCCGCCGGAGTTGAACCGAGCATTTCAGCCTTGAAAGGGCTGTGTCCTTGCCATTTAGACGAGGGGACCATATGCGGAGCTGTTTTTACTCACAGCTCCTTTATTCTATTTTTCTTTCAAGCACCTACCTGTGCCTGAACTCCATTGTCAACGATGATTATGTCATCTATTGGAACATCAAATACCACCGCCAGTACAACCAGGTTGTCTATCGTTGGCATTGCTGTGCCGTGCTGCCACTTGTATATAGCTTGCGGTGTTGTGAAACCAAACAGCATCTGCAGATCCTTAACAGACAGTCCGGCATCCTGACGCAGCTTTGTTATGTTCCTTCCGGTTGCCGCCATATCTATGGCAGGTATTGTTACCATTTCTGCTCCTTTCCGCTTATTGCATGAAAAAACCGCCCACCTTTTTCACTTAAGGTAAGCGGTCGCTAAAACATGTTAATTTATATGCCAGACCCTGGATTTATTCTCACTGAGTTTGCCTATCAACAACATTTTCTCGCAATTGCCTACCCTTAAATGAGTACATGAAATATAATCCCCACTCTGATCTTTTCAGGAGTGATGATTCATAACTTTCATTATTGAGGCAATAAATTCGATTCATTGTTGTTGTCATGTCTCTGTTTTTCCTTTCCGGGAGCAGATTATTTTTACTCCGCTTATCTCTTTCTATATCGAATAGTAACACTAAAATCTTTAGCCGTCTATTATACTCATAGTATAAAGTCATTCAAGAACCATATTTAACTCCATGATGTCAGGATAGCCCCTTCCAAAATGGCTTATCTAAATTTTCGATTTTTCAGTATTTTAGCCGGTTTCCCTGTTTTTAAATACCAAGAAATCATCCATTTTGACGTTATCTAAATCAGTTTGTCCAACTAATATTCATCTGATCCACATTTCTTGTCCTTGAATATAAAAACGCACCTAATCCGCCCATAATAATTGCAACAATAGCACTTCCAAGGATGGTCAATCTATTGAAAAGACACGCATTTCCATTGCTATCTTTTATATCAGGAATACTTTTTAAGTTGTCATATTCTTTTCCCAGCCATTTCCCCATAGGGTAATCTCAACCACTTCACTGTATGAGTTCCTCAGGCTCTTCAGGAAACCAAATGATTTTATCAAACCAGCCATCCTTAATTCCATCCGCATACATACAATCATCAATGTATCCAAATTCTTCAGGAAGCTGATCAATAAACTCATACTCAGACA
>CAMVRW010000158.1 GCA_947169985.1 uncultured Butyrivibrio sp.
AAGGTAGTAACCGAGCTCAAGGCTGAATATAAAAAGTATCAGGAGATGGAACTTTCCCTCAATATGGCCAGAGGAAAGCCCTGTAGAGAGCAGCTTGATCTTTCAATGGAGATGATGGATGCCCTCAATTCAGAAGCAGACCTTTCCTGCGAGGATGGCACAGACTGCCGTAACTACGGTGTACTTACAGGAATCAAGGAAGCCAAGGTTCTCATTGGTGCCATGATGGAGAACAAGCCTGAGAACATCATCATCTATGGTAACTCCTCTCTGAACGTTATGTACGATACCGTATCAAGAGCTTATACTCACGGTGTTATGGGCAATACTCCCTGGGGCAAGCTTCCAAAGGTTAAGTTCCTTTGCCCTGTTCCCGGCTATGACAGACATTTTGCTATTACAGAATATTTTGGAATCGAGATGATCCCGGTTCAGATGACTCCTACAGGTCCTGATATGGATGAGGTTGAACGTCTTGTATCACACGACGAGGCAATCAAAGGAATCTGGTGTACTCCCAAATATTCAAACCCACAGGGTTACTCCTACTCAGATGAAACAGTAAGACGCTTTGCCCGTCTTCGTCCAGCAGCAAGAGACTTCCGTATCTTCTGGGATAACGCTTACGGCGTTCACCACCTTTACGATGACAATCAGGATTACCTTATTGAAATCCTTGAGGAATGCAAAAAAGCCGGAAGCCCCGACATGGTTTACAAATTCTCTTCCACTTCCAAGATAACCTTCCCTGGTAGCGGAATTGCAGCTATTGCAACCTCATTAAACAACCTTGAAGAGATCAAGAACCAGCTCAGTATCCAGACCATTGGTCACGACAAGGTTAACCAGCTCAGACACGTTCGTTTCTTCAAAGACTTTGAAGGCATGAAAGCCCACATGAAGAAACATGCAGCTATCATCCGTCCTAAGTTCGAGGCAGTACTTGAAACCCTCGAAAGAGATCTTACTCCTTGTGGAATAGGCAGCTGGACAAAGCCAAAGGGTGGCTACTTCATCAGCTTTGACGCTCCTGAAGGCTGCGCAAAGGCCATTGTTGACAGAGCTAAAAAGGCCGGCGTGACAATGACCGGCGCAGGAGCAACCTATCCTTACGGAAAGGATCCTCATGATTCCAACATCCGTATTGCTCCTACCTTCCCTAACCTTACAGACCTTAAGCTTGCCATGGAGATCTTCACAGTCTGCGTCCGCCTTGTAGCAGCTGAGAAACTCCTGAAAGAGATGAATTGAAGAGCCATCTTGTCCTGAATTCCGAGACCGACGCCATCCATTTGGAAATGCGCAGTTCTCGCACGAGGCGATGATTTTCAGAATGAAAAAAACAGCAAGTGCCGATTGCTTTGAGCAACGTCGAAATGAGGCACTTGCTGTTTTTTGAATTCTAGAAAATCACAACACAGGAGCAAACAAGTATTTGCGAATGGATGGCGTCGGTCTCGGAATTCAGGACACACTGGCCCAGGTATCATTCTTTTCACCCTTACCTCTGTTAAGCAGGATTATCACCACTATGCAGATAATGTTTACAATAACTGCGGCGTAGCTGCCTTCAACTCCAAAGGCTGCGCTGTAGAAGAATCCATCTCTGGCTGATGCAGCTTCAAGCTTAAATACGGAATACTGAGAGACGATTCCACTGTTAGGAAGTCCAAACAGTATATTCTGGGTAAAATTCCAAAATGTGTGTGTCATTATGGCCATCCAGGCGTTGTCATAATAGTAGATAAGAAACGTGTATAAAACCGCAACTACAAAAATAGAGAAAAGAGAATACAGCGTAACTCCCGGATTAAATGCGTGCATTGAAGTAAAGAACAGGCAATTCACGATAAAAGCAACTGCAGGTGACTTAAACCTTCTGCGCATCTTCTGATAGAGGTATATTCTGTCACATAGCTCTTCCGCTCCCGACTGAATACATACGACTATGATAAAAAAGATTATCAGCCCGGGATTGATCTCACTAAAGGACAGCTTTATGTCACCCATAATAGCTGCACCAAGAATGCAGATCCCATTAGTACCAAAGCCAAGGAGAGCTCCTATGAGCATTCCTTTAAGCGCCTTCTTGTTTATGGCTAGCTTTGCCATTATTGGACGATTGTATTTGACTATACAAAAGAGAAAAAAGAAAACCCAGATACCTATAAATTCGTAGTACAATGATGCGAATTCATTGATATCCTCATTGGGCGTCAAAAGGGCTACGGCTGCCTTGAACGGAATGACCCTAGCTGCATAATATCCCAGCAAATCACCGGCAAACACCATAACAGTTGCTAAGATCAGCGCAACTATTATTATGTCTGTCTTTTTACCAGATGGTCTTAGCCATGATCTTATCTTCTCTTTCATTTTCCACCTCGTTGCTGTTTCATAAGGATGTTCCGCTCTAGTTTGTCTTCGTTAAGAGAACGACCGTTTCACACCCTCTTGTAAAAGGGAACATGTCCACGGGAATAGCTTTCTCGGCCTTGTAACCACCTTTAGTAATAAGCTTAAGGTCATTTGCAAGGGAGTCGGGACTACATGAGATATAAACAACCTTCTCAGGTGCCAGAGTGATCAGAGACTTAATAAACTCCGGCGTGGAGCCTGCCCTTGGAGGATCCATAAAGACCAGATCCACCTTGTCTCCGGAATCAGCCATCTGCTGCATGAAAATAGTGGCATCATTCTGGTAGAAAGTTATGTTCTTAACCTCATTTATCTTAGCGTTAAGGATTGCATCCTTAACTGCGTCCTTATTAACTTCAACAGATATAACTTCTTTTACATGGGGGCTTGCAATAAGTCCGATGGTTCCTACACCGCTGTAGCAGTCAAGAGCCACCTCATCCCCCTTAAGATCTGCCATCTCAATAGCCTTCCGATACAGAACCTCCTGCTGAATAGGATTAACCTGATAGAAGGACTTAGGACTGATCTTAAACTTCATTCCACAGCAGATATCGTAGATAAATCCGGGACCATATATGGCCTTCTCCTTATCTCCCAGTATCATGCTGGTCTGCTTGTCATTCACGTTGATCACAATGGTAGTGATCTCAGGATGCTCTTTTAAAAGAGCTTTTACAAAGTTGTTCTTGGATGGGAAAATGGGGGACACTGTAACCAGTACCACCATGATCTCTCCGGTATTCTTCCCTATCCTTATGAGGACATGGCGTAAAAGTCCAAAACCGTTGTCCTCGTCATAGGTCTTTATCTTGAAGGACCTGAGCATCCCTCTTATGGTAGCAATGATGGCATCCGCCTTCTCATTTTCCAAAAGACAGCTGTCCACAGGCACCACCTCGTGGCTACCTTCTCTGTAGATACCTGATAATGGATTTCCCTTTCTGTCATGGGTAAAAACGGAATGGACCTTGCACCTGTAATGTTCAGGTTTATCCATTCCGATAAATGCCTCCACCTTGCAGTAGGGCTTTAGAAGCTCCGCCACATGAGCATGCTTCTTTCTAAGCTGCTGCTCGTAGGGAGTATCTATCATCTGACAGGCACCACACTTCTTGAAGACAGGGCAGCGACTCTTGCTCTTCTGCTCAGCTGCATTCTTTGGAGCCCTTGTTCTTACAGCACTTGCTGCCTTGGGAGCCTTCTTAACTGTGGTCTGTTTTTGTACGCGTTTTTTTTCTGCCAAAATTACTCTTCTTCCTCATCAGAGCCTTCAGCCCTGTTCTCAATCCTAAGCTCAGGCATCTCAAGACCTGTGCTCTCGTCTCTTACTGCCTCGCTCCTTCTGCGGATGCGCTCAGTATTCTTGATCTCGCCGTAATCCTTGAACTTGATCCCCTCAATTCCCTGGGCCAGTTCTCTTGCCTTTAAGATATCGCCCTTGTTGATCCTGAAGGTGCAAACGATCTTGTTGCCGTTTCTATCAAAGAGCTTCTGGATAAAAGACTTATCCTGCCACTCGATAAAGTATGAAATGCGATGAGCCAGGAATCTCTCCTCCAGCTGCTTCTTGCTTTCAATGCTGTAAACTCTGCAAAATGGGATCTCGTTATTAAAAACCTGATTGTTCTGAATAATAGAAGACATAAATTACCTCGCAACTCTTTTTCTAACTAATTCTAAATTATACCACAGAAATGGACTCGTTAATACCTCGTCTCATTTCTTGGTATGCTTATTGCTAAGCTCGTGCAAAACCTCGCTAAGCAATGCGCGATATCATGGTATACTAATTTTATCAGCATAAACATTAAGGAGAGAGTCATGTTTGCCTTTGAAAAAGCCATTCCCGAAGAGGTTTCCATTTCCTCAAAAAACATAGAAAAGATCCTTAGGGCACTGCAGGAAAAATCCATTCCCATGCACAGCCTTCTTATCATGAAAAATGATAAGCTGATTTTCGAGAAGTACTATGCCCCATACAAGGCAGATACTCTACACAGAATGTTTTCCATCAGCAAGAGCTTTACGGGAGTGGCAATAGGTCTTTTAGCCAAAGAAGGCAAGGTGGACCTTGATGCTCCCATCACTTCATATTTTCCTGAGTACACAGATGAAAACATCCATCCCTGGATTATGCAGATGACCGTCCGCAACCTTCTTATGATGCGGACCTGCCACGCTTCCACCACCTACAAGGTGGATATGAAGTCCGACTGGGTAAAGAGCTTTTTCGTGGCAAAGCCCACCCATAAGCCTGGGACTGTCTTTCACTACGACACCTCCGCAGCCCACGTTCTCTGCGCCCTTGTGGAGAAGCTCTCGGGAAAAGACATGCTCACCTACCTCAAGGACAGCATCCTCTATCAGGTGGATTTCTCCAAGGATTCCTACATGATAAAGGATCCCTTTGGGGTCTCCATGGGCGGAAGCGGACTTATGGCAACTCCTATGGACGTCCTGAAATTCCTATATATCCTTCACAAAAAGGGAATGGTCCTGTGCACTGACGGCCAAAAGAGATCTCTTTTGCCAAAAGAGTTTGTTGAAGAAGCCACAGGGAACCTATCCGACAACTACATGACAGCCCCCCTTCCCAGCGAAGCCCAGGGCTACGGAATGCAAATCTGGCAGAACGAAAGAGGCGGCTTTGTGCTCTATGGCATGGGCGGACAGCTGGCAATATGCCTTCCGGACCAGGATATGCTCATAGTGACCACTGCTGACACCCAGGGGTACCAGGGCGGCAATCAGATAATCTACGACACTTTGTACCGGTATCTTCTTGATGAGCCCCAGGAAAAGAGCTGTGGGCCTGACTCCAAAGACTACCAGGAACTTTGCGCCTTTGCAGATACCTTGTCCATTGAGCCGCCAAGTTTTCCTTGTAGCCACAGCTACAGGAACATGGACCTTACCTACGACCTGGCAGAGAATCCCCAGGGCTTTGAAAAGCTGCATTTACACCTGTCACAGGATGGACCCTCCAGTATATCTTTTGAGCAAAACAATACCCTCCACAACATAAGCTTTGGAATTCAAAGCATGTGTGAAGGGCTATTTCCCATTTATGAAAATGCTTATACCGCCGGAGCTTGCTTTACCAGAGAAAACGTCCTCTACATCCGGATCCATCTCATCGGTGAATCCGTAGGCTCCGTTCATTTCCAGCTATTCTTCGAAGATGATGAGCTCACTCTTTTCATGAGAAAAATCGAAGAAACCTACTTCAAAGAATTTGATGGTCACCTCTATGGAAGACGAGAGCTCAGCAAAGCTTAGGTCCATCTAAAGGCAAATCACGTACGCGATCATCATCCTTGTAAAGAAGATTGCTTGTCTTTTGAGTTACTTCGCCGCTGTATAAAGCGTTAGTCTTCTTTGCCTTAGTTGACTTTT
>CAMVRW010000159.1 GCA_947169985.1 uncultured Butyrivibrio sp.
ATTGGAAGAAAGGCTGCTCCGCTCTTTAGTATGCCCTGACGCATCACATAAGCCATTGAGTTTCGCTCAGCCATGACTGCTACAACAGAATCCGGTCTGGCTCCGGCAGTTATGAGTGCCCACCCTACGGCATTTGCTTCAGCGTTTAATTCTTCATATGAAAGAATTCTATCAACTGCAATCAAAGCCGTCCGATCCGGATATTTCCCAGCCATATCCTGAAGAAGCCGGTATGCCGGGCGCTCTAAAACATTAAAGTCCGTATCGTACAGATTGCAGATATGTTTCTCTACTTCCTCGTCAATAAGAGATATATCTGCCAGAGTTTTTTTAACTGTAAAACCTGTAATCACATGATCCATAAGTTTTACAAAGCCTTCAACGGTATAGTCTGTATAAACCGACGGATCGTATTCCGTCATAACGCAGATCTTCCCATTCTTAAAAAGTATATCTAATCCAAAGCCGGCTTTTGTCCTGGAAGATACCAATTCTTCAACATTAGCTGTATAGCCGCCAACTATTTCTTCATCCGGCACTTCCCCCTGGAACGCAAAAAGCGGATCAGCTTCCAAGCCATATAAATTATGGATCTCCGCAAAACTGTAAATATCATTGGCCATGGCATTTACCAACCAGTTTTGACACTCCGAAATAAAGGTCTTTACTTCAGTCTTTTTATCACCCTCCCTGCCAAGAACTACCGGTAGAGTCTTTACCAGCATCGTTACGCTTCTGGTTGTTCTATGGTCATTACGACCATTATAGATTGCAGCAAATACTGCAGACTCAGTACCGCAATATGCCCTAAGCGCAAAACCAAATGCTGCTGTAAAAAACGCATTTTCAGACAGTCCATTGTCGGCACAGAATGACCTTACAACTTCAAGATCCGCATCACATGTATATTGCAAAACACCTATTTCTTTTTTTGCATCAGCCCCTTTGAATGACTCTCTCTCCTTTCGAGGAAGAGTTGCTGCATCTATCCCGCGACAAACACTGTCATACCAGGACGCTGCCTTTGCATAGCGCTCAGAAGCGCGGAGTTTTTTCTCCTCAATTCCAATATCAAAACCAGTCCAGGACTCCTTTTGAATCTCTTTTCCGTCATACGCCGAATTCACGTCTTCCATAAAGATTGATATGGACGCTCCATCTCCAATGATATGATGAATGTCAAGGTAGAAATACTTGCCCTCCGGTGTATCATAAATCTCAGCACGATATAGCGGCTCTTTGGACATAAGATCAAATGGACGAACAATATCCTCTTTGGAAGGAAGCCTGTCACATATTGGCACATCTGCTTTTGGAGACTCCATAGGAATAGCCCGGATGTCTCCATTTTCCTTTCGCAGCAGCGTCATGGACAGGTAAGGGTGCGCTAATATTGCCTGCGAAACAGCTTTTTGTAGTCGCTCCAGATCAACACGCTCATCCAGTCTATAAAGTAAGGGAATATTATAAATTGTGGTTCCGGCATGTCTTGCACTTTCTACAAAAATGCCCATTTGAGTCATTGTAAGTGGATACTCTTTAAGGCTCATAGCGTTATCATCCTCCTTTTTATCATACAAAAGTCCGATATATCAGAAGTATCTTTTTCTTCCCACATTCCCTTGCGAATATCATAGCGAAGAATTGCGGTTTTTCCCTCACTCTTTCTGTCAAGTATCGAAATACTTGTCAAAGCTTTCCCGTCCTTTGGGATACTTTGGGCAAACGGCTCTATCATCTGCATTTCCAGCACCATTCTTTCTTTTTCTGACAGTATCTCTCCTGTACCCTCCAGAATCGTCTTTATAAACCTGGCGCTTTCATTCCATTGTGCCATCTGACCGGACATGTATATCGTATCCCCGCGAAAAGCTCTAAACATTCCCTCTAGCCCCTGACAGAAAACTATCACGTAAAAGCTTGCTGCCATTGCTCCAATCAGCGATGCTATCCACGGTGCATTCCGCGGCGTGAATACAGGCAGAATAAGCAAAGCTCCGATTTGGACCACGCTTTGCAAAATGCCGCATACTATGGAAGCTTTCTCTTTATCTGTAGCTGAAAAATAGTTCTGCTGAGTCTCTACAAACAGTTCAAAAAGAAATCCTACCATTGTTATGCGGATAGCTATTGGCAGGTTTTCTATCATGTACATATCATCCACAGAAAATGGTCTGATGAAAATGTCCGGAAAAACCATCAAGAGCACAAAAAAAGGAAAAATGCTCAAATAACCAAATATGACAGCAGAGCGTCTGACCATGCGCATGCCACACTGATTTTTCTCACCACAGTATGCTGCAGCAAGCGGCATGACACTCTCCGAAGTACCTGCTATCAAGACATAGAACACAAGCTCAAGGTCTTCAATTACAGCAGCGGCGCCTAAGCCACCGGTCCCTCCGGAAAAAACCAGAATATAGTTTCCAATGATAATCTTCAGTCCTATCATTGCATACATGATTCCCTGTGAAATCCCCGGCTTGGCAATATCCATAAACGAAGGATCACCATCTTCTGGCGCAGAAAAATCGAAATGTGTCTGAACTTCTTTTTTCTTGAAATGCAGCGCATAAACCAAACAGCTGCAAAACATGCCAAATACTGTTCCAAAGGCAGCCACCCATACTCCCTGCCCTAGCACAAACAGCCCGACAACATCTATGATCATATTGATTATGCTTGCAACAGCAGAGCCCGCCATGGCAAGATCAGGATCATTGTCATCAGTCAGTATAAAACTACCTGCAAAGTTCCAGACATAGAAAATACTGCCAACCACAAATACTGTCATATATTCCCGCACATATGCAATATTCTCAGGAGTTGATCTTAGAAAGATCATAACCGGCTCCCGAAAAACAAGTAATGCGGCTGATAATATCACTGAAATGAAACTCATGCGAATGAATGATTTTGTAAAGCATCTTCCAGATGCCTTATTTATCCCCTCCCCGGCTTCTTTTGCAATGAAAACTCCAGTGCCGATCCCAAATAAAACAGCAATAACATTATAGAGGTAATAAATCGGGGATATAACACTCATCATGGAGAGAGCTTCTTCTCCAAGACTCCTTGAAACACATAATGCATCCACAAGTGGAGCAATCTGACCGAATATTAGCGCCAAAACGGCTGGCCCAAGATATCGAACGAAGCACTTTTGTAAAAGTCGTTCCTCGTATTTATCATCTATCAGCTTTAATTGCATAATCAGCGGTTCCTTTTTCATCGATATCAGCTTAATCGTTTCTGCATTCCACGTCGCAAGTGTCTTTACACGTTACAATGCATTATTATTTTACCATTTTACGCACATTCTTTTTATAAAAAATGTATGAAGGAAAAGCTGCTTACCTCGTATATAATCCAACATCATAATAAAAAATCCCCACTCTTCTTTAAGCAATGAAGAGTGGGGATTTTTTATTTTTCTTATACTTTTTTTAGCTTTGCAAAGGCTGCGTACATAATCTTCTGTCCGCATTCGTCGAACTGTACCGTAACCTTGTAATCTCTTGGTCCTTCCTCTAATGAAGTCACAATACCCTCTCCGTACTTGATGTGGGAAACTCTGTCCCCGGCAACGTACTCAGGCTTAGCTGCCTTCATGGGCATTCCCTTTGAGATACCTGCAAGAGAGCCCTTTGCGTGGGTTGCACCGGCTCCGGCAATGTATGGCTTGTCCGGAACTGCTCTTGGCTTAGTTACCTTTGGCTTTGGAGAAGCCTTGAGCTTATAGGTGCTTGCCAGCTGCGATTTTCCTGCCCCGGCTCCAATTCCGGCTCCGCCCCCGTTAAAAGAGCTTTTTCCGGCCTTAGCCTTATTAAGCCCCTTGGCAAAAGCAGGCTTGATCCCGGAGTATCCGCCATCGCCGCGATCATCATCAAACACATCATCATAGTCACGACCACTGCGACTTCCGCGACCATGACCATATCCGCCATCATCATACTCATCCTCTATGGTCTCGCCCCCGTCATAGAGGAATGAAGCTGCTGTAAGTGGTCTCTCTTTATCAAGGAGCTCCGATGGGATTTCCTCAACAAAACGGCTCACATGATTGTACTGGGTCTGCCCACGAACCATTCTGCGACGGGCAGCTGTAAGAGTGAGATTTCTCTTGGCACGGGTAATACCTACATATGCCAGTCTTCTCTCCTCTTCGATTCCCTCAGGATCAGTGTCCTCCATCTGCAAAGTCATGTAGCTCGGGAAAACATTCTCCTCCATTCCGGCAAGATAAACGTTCTCAAACTCCAGTCCCTTTGCACTGTGAAGGGTCATGAGAAGAACCTTCTCGTTGTCATCCCCGATCCTGTCTATGTCAGCCACAAGAGCAACCTCCTCAAGGAAGCCAGTAAGCGTGGGCTGTTCTATCTCTTCATTTTCCTCGTAGGCTGCTATCTTGGAAATAAGCTCGTCTACGTTCTGAGCTCTGTCGTTATCACCACTGTCATCATCGTCATCCAGAGTTTTAAGATACGCCATGTATCCCACCACATCGATGACATCCTTTAAGAGTTCCTCCAGAGAATATCCCTTCATCTTGGTCCTGAAGGCCCTGATCATGGTCACAAAATCCATGAGCTTAGTTGTACTCTTTGCAACAGTAACTATCTGATCTGCCTCGCACAGCGCATCAAAGAAGCTTATGTTCCTCTCATCAGCATAATTCTGTACGTATTCTATGGTAGTAAGACCAATGCCCCTCTTGGGAACATTGATTATCCTCTTTACAGCAATGTCGTCCCTTCCGCTCTCGATGGTCTTAAGGTACGCCAAAAGATCTTTTATCTCACGCCTTGAATAGAAGTTAGTGCCACCAACGATGTCATAGGGGATTCCCTCGTAAACAAAGCGTTCCTCCAAAAGTCTGGACTGAGCATTTGTCCTGTAAAGAACTGCTGTCTCATCGTAGGACAGCTTCCCATTCCTCTTAAGACGTCCAATATCGGAAGCTATGAACTCAGCCTCCTCTTCTCCTGTGTCGAACTGACGGAGCTTTACCTTTTCGCCGTCCTTTTCATCAGTCCAGAGAGCCTTGTCCTTTCTGCCATAGTTATTGCAGATGACCGCATTGGCAGCGTCCAGGATCTGCTGGGTTGAGCGGTAGTTCTGCTCAAGCTTTATAACAACCGCATCCTTATATACCTTCTCAAAGTCCAGGATATTCCTGATGTTCGCACCTCTGAACCTGTAGATACTCTGGTCATCGTCACCTACAACGCACAGATTCCTGTACTTGTCAGCCAAAAGCCTTATAAACTCAAACTGGGCATTGTTGGTGTCCTGATACTCATCCACCATGATGTAGCGGAAGCGCTCCTGATAGTAGTCCAGAACCTCAGGATTTTTCCTAAAGAGCTCCACAGTCTTCATGATAAGATCATCAAAATCAAAGGCATTATTTTTCTTAAGCGCACTCTGATACTCTGAATAAGCTTTGGAAACACGGCTCTTAACGTAATCATTTCCTGCTGTAAGAGCGTACTCTGAAGGGTCCACCAGATTGTCCTTGCACTTTGATATCATGCTCATGATCTGGCGAAGCTTAAGCTGCGAAGTCTCAAGCTGATATCTCTTGCAGATATCCTTCATGAGAGCCTTTGAATCGTCCGTATCGTAAATCGTAAAGTTTGAGGTGTATCCCAGAAGGTCCGCATGCCTCCTAAGGATCCTCACGCAGCTGGAATGGAAGGTTGAAACCCAGATGCTCTCCGCTCCAAAACCAACTATCTTATCTACCCTTTCCCTCATCTCGCCTGCTGCCTTGTTTGTAAAGGTAATGGCCATGATGTTCCAGGGGTTAACAT
>CAMVRW010000160.1 GCA_947169985.1 uncultured Butyrivibrio sp.
CAAGACATCGCCCTTTCACGGCGGTAACACGAGTTCGATTCTCGTCGGAGTCATTATATGGTGACATAGCCAAGCGGTAAGGCATAGGTCTGCAACACCTTGAGCGGCGGTTCAAATCCGCCTGTCACCTCTAAACCTGTGAATATTCATTATTCACAGGTTTTTTTGTGCTATAATTTATTCAGTTATTTTTATTGGAGGTAAGGTATGGCAGAAGAAACAATGAATGATTTTATGGACGAAATTGACAAGTCTCTCTTAAAGGGGAAGGATGGAGACGGATTCATCTGGGACAAGCTCAATTCACTTCTTGAATCAGGGGAGTATGTGGATGTAGAGGTTACAGAGGCTGTCAAAGGAGGCGTTGTTGCTTTCCTTGAGGAGAAGAGAGGATTTATTCCTGCTTCAAAGCTTTCTCTTTCTTATGTTGATGAGTCTAAGCTTCCTGAATTTGTAGGAAAGACTTTGAAGGTTAAGGTTATAACCGTTGAACCTGAAGATGAAAAGCTTGTTTTATCAGCTAAGGAATACCTGAAGGAAGAAGCTGAAGCTAAGAAGGCTGAGGCAGTTTCAAAGGTTCAGGTAGGACTTGTTACAGAGGGTACAGTTGAGAGCCTTCAAAACTATGGTGCTTTTGTAAAACTTGAGAATGGAACCTCAGGACTTGTTCACATTTCTCAGATCAGCAATCAGAGAATTGCGCATCCGTCATCTGTACTTAAAGTAGGACAGACTGTTAAGGTAAAGGTTATCGCCATAAAGGATGGCAAGCTTAGCCTTAGTATAAAGGCCCTTGATGATGTTGGAGCAACAGAAGTAACTGAAGAGAAGATAGAATTTGAGAGCGAGGGAGAAGCTACAACATCTCTTGCAGATCTTTTAAAGAAGGCTGGTTTCTAAATAATATATTGTTTGCCTGGGAAGGAGACTTTGCATGGAAGACATTTTAAAGCTTAAGGAACTTATTGATAGTTCAGATAACATTGTTTTCTTTGGTGGTGCTGGAGTTTCTACAGAGAGTGGTATTCCTGATTTCAGAAGTAAGGACGGCTTGTATAATCAGCATGATGTCAGGTTTGATAAGTATCAGCCGGAATATCTTTTGAGCCATAGCTGTCTTGTTTATGAGCCAAAGGTATACTACGAATTCCACAGGCAGAAAATGGATACCAGAAATATTGAGCCTAACAATGCTCACAAGTATCTGGCTGCCCTGGAAAAGGAAGGAAAGCTTAAGGCTGTAGTAACTCAGAATATTGATGGACTTCATCAAAAAGCCGGAAGTAAGGTGGTTTATGAGATCCATGGTAGTGCCTTGAGAAACTATTGCATGAGCTGTGGAAGAGAGTTTCCATCTGATTATATTTTTGAATCTGAAGAGCCTATTCCCAGATGCAGTTGTGGAGGTGTTGTAAGACCAGATATTACGCTTTATGAGGAAGGACTTCCTGAGGATCAGGTTTCGGGAGCAATCGACTCAATTGCCAGAGCAGACATGCTCATCATCGGAGGTACATCTCTTACGGTTTATCCGGCAGCTTCTTTTGTTAACTATTTCAGAGGAAGTAAGCTGGTAATCATCAACAGGGATGCCATTGATGTCAGAAGGGCTGAAAACACTCTGGTTATAAACAGGAAGATTGGTGAGCTGTTCACAGAGCTGGCCAAGTTACAAAATATCGAATTATAAATTATTACAAAATTATTAAAAACACTTGCTTTTGGTCTTATGATGTGGTAACATACCATTCTGTGATAAATTCCTTGCTACTTGACTGATACGAGTAGCCAGAGACCAAAAGGAGGTAAGAATAGCATGAACAAATACGAATTAGCCGTTGTTGTTAGTGCAAAGATCGAAGACGATGCCAGAACAGCAGTCATCGAGAAGGTTAAGAAGACTATCGAGAAGCATGGTGGTCAGATTACTAACGTAGATGATTGGGGTAAGAAGAAGCTCGCTTATGAGATCGAGAAAATGACAGAAGGCTTCTACTACTTCATCCAGTTCGACGCTGAGACAACAACTCCAGCAGAGATCGAATCACGTATGCGTATTATGGATGGCGTCATCAGATATTTATGCGTTAAGAACGAGGCTTAAATAGAAGAGGACGAAAATATGAACAAAGTTATACTTATGGGACGTCTTACAAGAGACCCCGACGTTAGATATTCTCAGGGAGAGACAGCTAGCTGTGTAGCAAGATATACACTCGCAGTTGACAGGAGATTTGCCAGAAGAGACAGTCAGGATGCTCAGACAGCTGATTTCATTCAGATCGTAGCATTTGGCAAGGCTGGTGAATTTGCTGAGAAGTATTTCAGAAAAGGTACCAAAGTTATCGTAACGGGACGCATCCAGACTGGTAGCTATACCAACAAGGATGGCGTAAAAGTATACACAACTGATGTAGTTGCGGAAGATCAGGAATTCGCTGAATCCAAGAATTCATCTGCTTCAAACGGTGGGAACTTCGGATCAGAAATGCCAAGTAATAACGAACCTGCACCTTCAGCAGCTGGGGATGGCTTCATGAACATTCCTGAAGGAATTGACGAGGAGCTTCCTTTTAACTAATTTAGGAGGTAAATACAATGGCTTTCACAAAGTCTGATAAGTCCGATGCTCCTATGAGGAGAAAGGGCGGAATGCACAGAAGAAAGAAAGTTTGCGTTTTCTGTGGCAAGGATAATGTAATTGATTACAAGGATACAGCTAAGCTTAAGAAGTTCGTTTCTGAGAGCGGCAAGATTCTTCCTAGAAGAATCACAGGCAACTGCGCTAAGCACCAGAGAGAGCTTACATCAGCAATCAAGCGTGCTCGTCACCTGGCACTTATGCCTTACGTAGCTGAGTAATTTTAATAACAAACTAGGAAGACACTTTTTAGTATAGATTCTAAGAAGTGTCTTTTTTAATTCCTTTGTCACCTCTTTTAGTTGGTTATGTAAGACCCGAGGATGAAATCCATGATATTAAGCAAAAGAGCTGGATAGACGGGCAATTGACCTTTGACTTCTTGAAACTATGACGATAACTGATTATTTTAACGAATTAAAAACGAAAGATATCATCTGCTGGGGTAGTGGTAAGCATTTTCGCAACACTACCTGCCCTTTTTTGTGTGCCAGTGGACTGATAGCGAATCTCAAGGGATTTGTAGATGTTCCCGGATCGGCAGATGTTACGATTGGGGACCGTGTTTATGGCAGGATGGGAAAAGACAAATTGGCGCAGATGAACTCTAATTCCACGGTCATCCTAATCTCAGCCACCGGGTATGAGGAGATCCTGACACAGCTTCAGTCAGATGCCAGATTGGCCTCATTCGATGCAACCCCCTCAATTTATCTGGAATCTCTATATGAGGATGTGCTTCTTTTATCTGCTGATAAACCTCCTGTGAATTATCGAAAGCATGATAAGCCGGTTATTCCCAAGATCATTCATGGGATATGGTTTTCCGGGGATCCTATGCCTGAGCTTTACCAAAAGTGCCTGGATTCCTGGAAAAAGTATGCTTCTGATTTTGAGATAAGGATTTGGAATATGGAGACCTACAAGGCGGATAATTGCCTGTTTTTTGACCAGGCCATCGAGCACAGAAACTGGTCTTTTGCTTCGGATTATGCAAGGGCAGATCTACTTAGAAGATATGGCGGCGTATATATGGACCTTGATGTGGAGATGCTTCGTCCTATTGATGACCTGCTGCATAACGATGCTTATATGAGTTTTGAGTCATTGGACAGGATTGAGTGCGGCTCCGGAATGGGAGCGAAACCGGGACATCCGATCATACAGGAAATCTGTGAGAGCTACGAGAAAAGACCTTATTTCAAGCCTGATGGGACCTGGGACAACTCCACCTGCCCAGTGCGCTACACTCAGGTGATCGAGAAGCATGGTCTTAAGAAAAACGGAGGTTTTCAGTTTGTTGATGACATCACCATATACCCATTTGAAGTGCTGACAGGAAAGAGCTTCGATACCGGTATAGTCTACAACACTGAGTTAAGCTACACATTACACCATCACAACGGCAGCTGGATTCCGGATCCTGCCCATCGTGCTGTCAACGAGAGATATGATAGTATAAAAAGATTTCTGAAGTCCAGAGGCATCACCATATGAAAGCCTGATGGACGAAAGTTTTTATATGGCAATCCATTACGTTTTTCCGTATAATAAAAGAGTATTGGGTATAGTAAAAAGTTTTGAAAGGAGTAATGTAATGGATCTTAATCTGAAAGACAAAGTAGTCATGGTAACTGGCTCCACCGGTGGGGTAGGTGAAGCTGTAGTAAAGGCTTTTGCAGCTGAAGGCTGTAAGCTGGCTATTTCATCAACTAAGCAGGAAAAGCTTGATAAGCTCCTTCCTACTCTGGACATTGCACCAGAAAATCTGCTTACTTTTGTAGTTGATGTAACCAAAGAAGAAGAGATCAAGAATATGATCGAAGAGACTGTTGCTAAGTTTGGCAGGATCGACGTTCAGGTTAACAATGCGGGTTACGAAGGAAAGAGCATTCCTGTAGACGCTCAGACTGTTGAGAACATGATGAGTGTTTATAATGTTAACGTATTTGGTCCACTGTTCGGAATGAAGTATGCTCTTCAGCATATGAAGAAGCAGGGCAGCGGAGCAATCGTAAATATTTCATCACAGGGTTCAGTAACAGGTGCTGCAACTATGTCAGCCTACGTTTCATCAAAGCATGCTGTATTCGGCATCTCAAAGTGTGCTGCCCTTGAAGTAGCAGAGATGGGCATTCACATTAACTGTATCGGTCCTGGCCCTATTGATACTCCTATGATGACAAAGCTTGAGAAACAGGCTCTTGGCGAGAACGTATCCAAGGAAGAGGCTATGAAGATATTTGCAGCTTCATATCCCAACAAGCGTTACTGCAGACCTGAAGAGGTTGCTGACCTTGCACTTTTCCTTGCTTCCGATAAGAGCAGCCACATCACAGGTTCACTCGTAACCATGGATGGCGGCCAGTCAGCTCTTGGTAGATAAGAGCCTATTTTTGTAACTATAGGAAAAGAGATCTCGCACAGGGATCTCTTTTTTTCTAAAGAATCAAGGAGATAAGATATGGAAACATGGTTTTATATTGTGGAAAGCATCGACGGCGACTACGCCAATCTTCGCAGAACAGATATCGCTTCAGATGATCTGAAACTGGTTGCGAGAGCTCTTTTACCCGATGGAATCGCCGAAGGAACAAAGCTAAAGTACGAGCTCATGCAGTATTCAATTGTAGATTAAGGCGAAGCTTGGCTAAATTGAATTATAGTGAAATGCCGGAATTCCGCGGTGGATTCCGGCATTTTTTTGTCCCTTGCTTTGTGCGTTAATACGTTCGCCAACAAACTAATACTTGACAGGTTGGTCTATAGGGTATAAACTCATAATACATAGTCTATATGTAATAGACCAAAAGAAGAGGTACATTTTATGGCTGTAGAATTTGGTGAAGTTCAGATGAAGTTTGCTGAACTGATATGGGAAAAAGAGCCTGTGGGGTCTGGTGAACTGGTCAGGCTGTGCGTAGAGATGTTTGGCTGGAAGAAATCAACAACCTACACGGTGTTAAAAAAGCTCTGCGACAAGGGGCTGTTCCAGAATAATGATGGTGTGGTTACGTCACTGATCTCTAAGGATGATTTCTATACAAAGAAGAGTGAAGAGTTCGTGGATGAAGCTTTTGGAGGATCACTTCCCGCTTTCCTGGCGGCTTTTACATCACGTCAGAAGCTTTCAGAAAAAGAGATAGATGAGATCCGTAAGATAATAGACGAAG
>CAMVRW010000161.1 GCA_947169985.1 uncultured Butyrivibrio sp.
AAAAGAGATGTTCCATGCAGGATCAAATCTTGGTGGAAAGAGCGCAGATGAGATTCTTCATCAGGACTTCAAGAAGTTCACTGTGGATGATATGAACATCGGAATTGGACAGATCAATTCCATGAGCGCAGAGGAGCTTGTGGAGATAAAAGAGAAGATAATGCCTGAGATTAAGGAAGTATGCGAGAATGACTCTCTCGATATGATCTTCTTTATGCTCACGAATATAATTGAGGAGTCTTCAGAGATCGTATATGCAGGCAATAAGGCTCTTCACACACTTAACAGCGCCTTTGGAATGAGCGCCGAGGGCGAAGTTGTCGTTCTTCCGGGAGTGGTCTCCAGAAAGAAACAGCTTCTTCCAGCTATTGTTGATGCACTTCAGCAGTAAGACATAAAATAATACGTAGCGGTAAGTGGTGATTTATTATGCGCATAGAAGTTATCCCTGTAAATAAACTTGATCAGATAAGTTTCATGGTTCCCTATGATGTATACGAGGATCTTTCCGGGAAAAGAGCTGTTGCCCTTGGTGCATTTGCAGATGAGGGCGACAAAAATCTTCCTGAAGGTATTCTGGGAGTTATTGTCTACAGAGATTCACCCTATTCTGATATTCTTGGTTACACTGAGGTTTTTCTGGCAGCTCTTTTTGTCGAAGAGGAGTTTCGGGGGCAGGGAATAGGTTCTTTTCTTCTTGATGGCCTTCATAACATCCTTGAAAAAGCCGGAAAAGTTCAGGGAATAAGCGTCAATCTGGTATTTCCGGAACAGAAAAGGGTTTCTGATTTCTTTTCCCGGAGAGGCTACGAACACCGTATTGACGGCAATAAAATATATAAGATACCAAGAGAGAAAATTGTTAGAGACCCGGGGCTTTTAAAGCTAACCAGGGCCTGTAAGAAATGCAGGATTTCCTCTTTTTCTGATACTTCAAACCACGTGCTCAACAGCCTCTATAGTAAATTCGGAGATGGGATCCCCGACTACTTAAGTCCGGATACTTATGGCGGAATTCTGCAGAAGGACCTGAGCTTTGTGGTCACAGAAGGGGATGAGCCGGTAGCGTTTCTTGCCAGTTCCCTGTATCCGGGAAAAGAGCTGTTCCTTGGTGGAATCTTTTCCTCAAAAAATGACGGTATTACTGTGGCAGCGCTTATTGGTGCCCTGGTTGCAAGTTTATCGTATAAAGGGGATATAGATACAGTTTTATTTTCGGCGGCAACAGAAGCAGGAGAGCGGATAGTGCAAAGTGCATTAAAGAATGTTAAAAGCATAGAGAATTACCAGGTTGTTTCAAATTACTTCAAACTTTTTTGATCTAATAAGGGGGCTTATCCATGGGAAATGAAATGACAGAAAGTACAGGCGCACTTGATCCAATGACCTATGTGGTTCCAAGGCTTGAAGGCCTGATTGATGTTCTTGAACCATTAGGAATTAAAACTAGCCTTAGACTCTCGGAAGGAGAGGTTCCTTTCTTGGAGGGAGAGCGTGAAGATGGGGCAATTATCTATTTCTCCTATATTCCCGTTGATGTGAACGGGGAGTTTATTTTGCAGCTTTCAAGATCTGTGGATGCGCAGGATTTTGATATGGACACTGTGTTTTTGGATATTGCTTCTTTTAACATGGGAAGTGAATTTGGGTTTGCTGTTATGGATCCAACCGGAGTGGAAGTAGTCCTTCGTGCGCAGGTTCCTGAAACGGGCGGCGTATCCCTTGAGTGGAGCTCTTTTATTCTTGATCTTTTTGATGGAGCATATGACGAGCTGCTTAAAGCTCTTTTGACTGAGGATTCTAAAGAGGCGTAATATGGGGCCAAAGAGTGATCAGATTCAAAAAAGAAAAACTGCCGAAGTATTCGAGACCGGGACTAAATCTATGTCCCTTCAAATGCCGGGCGTCATGGAAGTTAAGGACAGTAAAGCTGATACTGGTTCTGCTGAGAAAAAATATGCCAGCTATAGCACTGTTCCGCGGGCAGCATCTGAAAAGAACGGCGGTATTCTGGGATTTTTTAAGAAAAATAAAGGCATAAACGACAGACATGATCCTGACAATAATCCGCAGGCTGCAGTAAATGCCCCTGTTCAGGAGCCTGAAGTCGTGGAGGGAAAGATCAGAAGAGCAACAATCGATCTTACTGAGGAAGAAAGAGACGGAAGCTCTGTAAAAGAGATGCGGAATAACAAGACCTTCCTCATCAATAGAGTTAACGCTGATCTTGCCAGGGAGCGTAAGACTCCGCTTTCAGAATTTACCTTGAAACTTCTTCAGAATTTAAAAAAGCTGGGTGAGACTGATGCCTCCCGGTTTTCTGATGAGGTAAAAAGAAAAAATACGTTTACTAAAGAAGAAAGAACAGCCAGGAAATGTATTCCTTTCCTTTTGGAATTTTTAAGGGACACAGATAAACTTGAAAGTGATCCCAATGATCAGGACTTTAAGACTGCGTATGAGCAAAAATACGGCAACATATCTAAGGAAGAGAGAAATATAATCCGTATCTATGCGGAAGTATTCAGGGATTATGGCGGAAACCTTCAGGTAGCAGCTGCTGACAAGGTATTAGTTACGGATGCTGATATTGAAGCACCCAAGGCAACAAATCTACATAATCCTCCAAGAGAAGGACATTTTGACCAGGTTTCAGAGGTTAAATATGCTGACTGGAAGAAAATACCTCTTTTTTCTCACGCTCCAACTATTTATGACATGAAACAGGGAGATATTGGGGATTGTTACCTGGTAAGTTCGCTGATATCAATCGTGAGTACTGATCCTAAGATAATACAAAACTCTATGGTAGATAACGGAGACACAGTTACTGTGCGCTTTTTCAGGAAGAAAAGGCCGGTATATGTTACCGTTGAAAAGACCCTTCCTTACAGGGAGTTTACTGCAGAGAGAAATGGCCAAAAGCATGTGTCTGAGCAATTTTATGGCGCTAAGGGTGCGCTTTGGGTCAGTATTATGGAAAAGGCTTATGCTGTATTCCTTGGCAATAGTTATAATAAGCTTGAAAGCCAGGGTGTGGATGGCAACGTCAAATTTATCAGAAGCCTTACTGGTTTAAGAGCTGAATCGAATGCCATGGCCGGCGAAGTTGGAAATACCAGTAGTGCAATTCCTCAGCTGGAGAAATATGAGATCAGTAGTCTCCTAGAAAAAATGCGCAAGACTGAGCGTGAGGCATTTGAAGCGGATCTTAGAAGTAAGGGACAGCTTCCATTCTGGAAAAAACAAAGAGATGTTCTCTGGAATAAAAAGAAAGCTGAGATATTCTTTGGGATTAAACCCGAGGAGTATGATGAAAAGAATCTTTCCGAGATGTTTAGGAAAAACTCAGCCTTTACTACCTGGATGCGGAAAATACAGGAAAAGATCCGTAACTTTACTGATAACGGAGTTCGCTCGGCAACTGAATTTTTCATGGTATTAAAATCCATGAAAGAACAGGATTTTCCTGCTTTAAATATTCCGGGTCTCGATGAGAAGAAACTTCGTGAAAGGTATCTTACCAAGTTAAAGGATTATATTCTTAACAAATCTCCGCTGTTTAATATTGGAGATGATTATGAATATGAAGATAGGGAACTGATCATTTTTGAAAACATTAAGTATGCAAAAGCTAATAAACAGATTGTAACCACTGGGACGTCAAGGCTTTGGTTTACAGTTAAAAAAGAAGCACGGTTTGAAAAAGGCCAGGCAGGTGTTTTTGGAAATCACGCCTATGGTGTTCTTGGGACAACAGAAAAAAATCTTACAGTCAGGGGAAAGAATATACGCAGGAAGTTCGTTATAGTATCAAATCCCTGGCAGCATGGATCCAGGCTCTATGATCATAACGGTGTTGGCTTTAGTCAGGAAGCAGTTGAGGATGGAATAGGAGCGCCCATCTATGATAACCATGGTATATTTTTGGTAGAATTAAGGGACTTCTACCGGACTTTCTCTACGGTGGAGTATCAATGATAATATAATTTATTGGGTATACAAAATAAATCTTGTAGGGGTATAAGATTATGGAGGAACTTAGAAGGTTGATCCTTCATGAGGTCGTAAGAACTTACGGTCCCATCCAGGGTCAGAGTATTGGGGCTATTATCATTCCGGCATTTATCGGTGATTTCAAGAAGGTGCTGGATGATGCTGACACCTTTGATGAAGTCAGCGAGGAGTACATGACAGAGGACAAGAAGGTCCATCTCATCCTGGAAGGCCACAGAAAGCTTGGCCGAAAGGGCGTGAAGCTGGAGATCACCGGAGCTGTCATCAATGACACAAGGTTGCACCTAACAGAAGAACACTGCTACGTATGAGCGAACAATTTGTAAGAACTGAATTACTACTGGGAGCGCAGGCGCTTGAGACTTTGAGAGGCTCAAGGGTCTGTGTTTTTGGCGTTGGCGGAGTTGGCGGATACGTGGTCGAGGCTCTGGCACGAAGCGGAGTTGGACATTTAGATATTGTGGACAATGATGATGTGGCAGAGTCGAACCTTAACAGGCAGATTATTGCCCTTCACAGCACTATTGGGAAGTCCAAGGTTGATGTGGCGCGGGACAGAATATTGGATATCAATCCTGATGTGCAGGTGACAGTTCATAAGTGCTTTTATCTTCCTGAAACGGCTGCGGAGTTTGATTTTATCTCATACGACTATGTTGTGGATGCCATCGATACAGTGACTGCGAAGATAGATATAATCATGAAGTGCAAAGAAGTTGGGACACCTATCATAAGCTCTATGGGAACCGGCAATAAGCTGGATCCTACGAAGGTTCAGGTGACTGATATCTATAAAACTGAGATCGATCCACTGGCTAAGGTTATGCGAAGAGAACTGAAAAAACGCGGTATCAGAAAGCTTAAAGTGGTTTATTCCAACGAGGAGCCTATAAAACCTGACCAGGCACTGGTTCAGGCAGAGCTAGATGCTACAGACTCTGTAAGGCGAAGTATCCCGGGAAGCACTGCCTTTGTGCCACCTGTGGCCGGGCTTGTTATAGCAAGGGAAGTTGTTATGGACCTCATAAAAAATAACTAATGGAGCATTAAAATGAGTGATGATAATTTAAGATGGAAGCTGATCAAGGAAGAACACCTTAAGCAGGATAAGTGGATCGACTTTCGCCAGAATATATATGAACTTCCTGATGGGGCACATATTGGTCCTGTCTATAATTTTTCAAAACACAGCTTTTCCGTCATAGTGGCTACTGATGAGCAGGGAAGATTCATCTGCGTTAAGCAGTACAGACATGGCATAGATGAGATAACCACAGAATTCCCCGCTGGCGGCATTGAGTATAAGGAGACTGAGAACCATCCCTACATTACAGCTACCAACACCAAGGCATCAGAAGAGGAGGCTTTTGAAGCTGCAAAACGTGAGCTTCTTGAAGAGACCGGATATGTTTCTGATGAGTGGAAACATCTTTTCACTGTTCCTGCCAATGCAACTCTTGCCAGCAATAACGTTCATATCTATGCTGCAAGAAATTGCCGAAAGGAAGGAGTTCAGCATCTGGATGACTCAGAGTTCCTGAATGTGGAGCTTCTTACAGAAGAGGAGCTTAAAAAGAGAATCTTTGGAGGAGACTTCAAGCAGTCCAACCACGTTCTCGCCTGGTATTTATACAATGATAAAAGCCTCTGATCAAAGACCTGCACAATTCCTACTTGAATATGGAAATGTGCTGTGATAAACTAAAAAAGCTGTACGAAAAGTGCAGCCCATAAGCCGGCATGTCGGAATGGCAGACGATGCAGACTCAAAATCTGTTGTGGGTAACCA
>CAMVRW010000162.1 GCA_947169985.1 uncultured Butyrivibrio sp.
AACGGCCTTCAGGCAGATGACCACTACACCAGCGCCTATGACCTGGCCCTTATATCAAAGGCCTTTTTTGACAATGAACTTCTCTGTAAAGTGGGAAATACCGCAAGATATCACTTTACTGCAACAGCCACTCAGCCAGATGATTTTTACCTCAACAACAAGCACAAGCTGATAACCGGGGAGATAAGCTATGAGGGCATCCTTGGTGGTAAGACAGGCTACACGGACCTGGCCAGAGAAACTCTTGTTACCTGCGCTGAGAAAAACGGCATGAGACTCATCTGCGTTGTTTTAAAGGACGAGTCCCCTTCCCAGTTTACGGATACAGTTACTTTATTCGACTATGGCTTTAATAATTTCAAGACGGTGAATATCGCAGACAACGACAGCAGATACATGCCTGACGACTCGCTGTTTTTTGAATCGGAGCACGACGTCTTCGGAAGCTCGGGGACAATCCTTGGGATCAGGGGCACCGACTCCATGGTCCTTCCCAAGACCGCCGGGGTGGAGGACACCTCCTACGAGATCTCCTACGACCTTACTGAGGAGGACAAGAAAGTCTCTCCCAACGCTGTAGCCAAGGTTTCCTACAGCTTCAACAAGGCTCCGGTGGGAGAAACCCTCATCTGCTATACGGAAATGAAAAAAGCCGCTCAGACTGAAGCGGCTAATGTTACAGGAACAGTATATATAAATGTGAAGCACGTTATTATCTGTGCCTTCGGCCTTATCCTTCTGGTGACACTGATCAGCATTATCGTTTCCCGGATAGTCTACAACCAGACCCACGCCAAACGCAGCGACAGGATCCGCTACAACAGAAGGAAAAAGGAGTCCAAAAAGCTTAAATTCAATAATAAGAAGTTTTGATCACTGGCTGTTTTCGGGATTCTGCCTCTTTTTCACCTTCCTCTGTTTGGCCTTCATGGCCTCCACTTCCTCAGGGGTGATGAATTTGCAGGTTTTTATAACAAAGAGTCTCCCGTTCTCAGCCTTTTTTATTCTTACCTTGGCCTTCATGAAGCCGTGCTTGTCGCAGTAGGCCGCGGAGTAATAGTGCTTGCCGTTGGGGGAGAACCATTTTACCCTGCGCTTGATATTGCAGTGGCAGATATAGCACCTGGTGCTCATGATCTCCATGTTCTCCAGCACGTCCTCCTTGGTATCGAACTCCCTGGAGATGTACTTGGCATAGTTGTCAAAAACAATGTGGATCTCCTGCTTCTTGGTCTTGGGGGTGACATAGGTGTCAAAGGACACTCTCTGAAGGATCCTGTCACTGAATCTCTTGAATATCTTGGCTGTGTACTCGGCATCCGCCAGAGCCCTGTGAAAAGGGATATCCTCTGTAATTCCCAGCTCCTCCACCGCATTGGCAAGGCTCTTTCTTGACCTGCCATCATCGTAGGCAAGGCTGTAGAGCTTCTGCGCATCATAGAAGGGCAGGGGTCTGTCAGCCAGAAGGGGCATGCCAAAAAAGTCCAGATTCCTCTGACACTCTGTGAGGTCCAAGGGTCCCCAGCTGCAGAACTTGGGGTCCTCACCGCACCACTCCAGGAACTCTTTTGCCACGGTCTGGAAGTCCTCACCGTCCTCAAGATCCTCCATGGTGAGATGGATGAGCTTGCCGGTAATTCTGTGCATCTGCTGATGGATCTGAGGCTTGATCAGACGGCTGAACTCGCCGATCTTCTCTCTTTTTTCATTAAGTTTGACAGCGCCGATCTCAACGATCTCGAAGGCCAGAGTCTTATCTCCCCTGGTAACCGGCGCTTCACCCTGATTCCACTCAAGGTCAAAAACTATATAATTGCCCATAAATCAAATCTTTCTTTTGGGTTCTGTCATTATTTGAAATAGGCCTTGAGCCAGGTGGCTGCCAGGTCGATCCAGGGCTGGCAGGAAGGAACTGTTTCCTTGCGGCTTGGGCTCTCGGTTATTTCATTGGCCAGGGAAAGTCCGTGACCTCCCTCACAGAAAATATGAAGCTCTGTATTAATATTATGCGCTCTTAAAGCAGTAGCAAACAATAGGGAATTTTCCACCGGCACAGATCCGTCTGTAAAAGTGTGCCAGATAAAGGTTCTGGGCACGTCTTCGTTGACCTGTTTTTCAAGGGATACCTTTTCAAGAAGTTCCTTATCCTCATTTCCCACCAGGGCGTCAAAGGAGCCCCTGTGGGCATACTCTCCCGAGGTTATGACGGGATAGCACAAAAGAAGTCCGTTGGGGCGAAGCTTCTCTTTACTCTCATCGGATGCTGCGCCAAGGAGCTTCTCGGATAAAAAGTCCTCTCTCCAGAAGCAGGAATAGCCGGCTGCCAGGTGTCCTCCCGCGGAAGCGCCCTGAACAATGATTGCATCAGGGTCAACCTCCCACTCTTTTGCATGCTCTCTTATGATAAGCATTGCTCTTCCAAGCTCCAGTAGAGCTGTGGGATACTTGGCCGGCTTGCAGGAGTATCTCAGGATCGCTGTGTTAACGCCCTTGGCCATGAATGCAAAGGCCAGGGGCTCAGCCTCTCTGTCGGAGGTCCACTCGTAGCCTCCTCCCGGGCACAAAAGCACCAGCGGTCTCTTACTTATATACAGCTCCGATGAAGGCTCCTGAATAAATACCGTAAGCCTTGCGCCCTCCAGTGAGCCCTCTTCTTTAAGTTCAAATTCTTTAAAAATCATGTTTTTATCCCCCGAAATGTATTTTTATAAAAATCCTTTAAATGCACTTGTACTCTTGATTTTACTCTTCTTTATGCGGGTATTGCAAAAGATTTTATAATGATTTTATAAATAAAGGGTTGACACATTATATTGTGTGCAATATGTTTGTATGCAGAGACAAGCAGATATATTTAGACATGCAGATATCGAGCTTGCTCAGATAGATGTATGTCTGAATATATCTATTTGACGAGCATCGTCAACGAGGAAATGCTTGCATTTTCGAGTCTTGTATCTGCATACATTTGGATTTAGGAGGTAATTTACCATGGGATTTTATGATTATTCCGTAACAGATGCACAGGGCAATGAGGTTTCAATGGAGAGCTACAAGGGCAAGGTTGTTCTTGTTGTCAATACCGCTACAAACTGCGGCTTCACACCTCACTACAAGGATATTGAGGCAATATATGAGAAGTTCCATGAGCAGGGCTTCGAGGTTCTGGATATTCCCTGCAATCAGTTTGCAGGACAGACTCCCGGAACTGACGAGGAGATCCACGAGTTCTGCCAGCTTCACTACAACACAATGTTCCCTCAGATGAAGAAGTCTGACGTTAACGGAGAGAATGCTCTTCCTCTTTATAAGTATCTTAAGAGCCAGAAGGGCTTCGAGGGCTTCGGCAAGGGACCTTCAGCCCTGGCTATGAATGTTATGCTCAAGAAGATCGACAAGGACTACAAGAACAATCCCGATATCAAGTGGAACTTCACCAAGTTCGTCATCGACAGGGAAGGCAATGTAGTTGCCCGCTTTGAGCCTACAGAGAAGATGGAGAACGTAGCTGCCTGCGTTGAGAAACTCATCTGATAAAAAGTGTAATTTAAAAGGGGTCAGTCAAAGGCCAATGTCATTAAGTTTACATTGAACACTTAAGGGACTAACCAAAAAATCAGCAAGAGCGATGGAGATATTTATATCTTCACCGCTCTTGTTTTATTTCTGAACATCACAATTAGACAGACAAAAGTCTGTCTAAAATAGTATTCAGTTCAGCGTAATTATGCTACTCTGTACAAGAAGCCATGAAAAATCTTTACAGTCAGATTTCGAGTGCGATGTCGTTCTGGCCGTATTGGTATAAGATTTCTTGCAATTATGGTTTCCAGATCAGGTGGTGTCGCTCTATTATAAAAGAAGAGTCTGCACATATGGACAGCGACCGAGAAGTTTGCTTTATATGTATGCTTTCTTTGCTTTTTAGCAATGACTACGTGCGAGGTAATCATTTCAGAAAAGTTATACATAATCATATGTGCATAGATTTCTTGATGAATGCACATCACCTTTTTTGAATGAAAATCAAGCATTCCTAAGGTATACTTTAAATCTCGGAAGGAAGTTTCAATTCCCCAGCGGACAGAATACAATCTCTTTAGCTCCGTCGGTGGATATGCGTCTCTGTCAAGGTTTGTGAGTACTGTTTCATAACTATCAGATCCTATTTCAAAACGAACCACCCTGAACTTTAATTCATAAAATGTGACAGGATCAGCTTTTCTTGTTTTCTCCGGCAAATAATCAAAACTTGCATTATGGGGGACAAATCGGTATTTATTTTTATCTTTCAGAAGTTCCTTTATTTGTTTAGTTTGTTTTCGTACAAGCTTCAAGCAAATATCAACATCAAATTCATTCTCTTTAGGGAGTATCAATCCGTCCTTTATGCCAGTTTTTCCATCTTTTACACGTATCAAAAAGAACCATCCTTTTTCCTGTATATGTGCCATGTTGTTATAAGATTCATATCCTCTGTCTGCAATTACCAAGGCCTTTTGGATGTTTGATTTATCAACCATTTCTTGTAATGCCTTATGTTCATTCCAACTCATACGTCCTTGTATTCTCGAATCAATATAAATATGTTGTTCAAGATCATAAAGGGCGTTTAAATGGATTAGACTATAAGGCTTCTGGCCATTTGCTCCCGGAAAGTAGGCATCTTCGTCATCTGGATTAGTCGCAATTTGAATATCGGAACCGTCTACTGCCAATAGCCTTAATCGGGTAGATTTCCGGATTATCTTTTCTGTGAATCCTGCCATTATATCACTGAAGGCTTCTGGCTTGATTTTGCTCCGTTGTTGTACAAAAGCAGAGGCTGAGGGCATATCCGGATCATTGTTAAAAATGTCAATCAGCTCATTTGTAAGTCCCTTGCTCCCCATTCCGATAATACTTTCCACGACTTTTTGGAACGAGAGTTTACGTTTTCGTGAAAAATCACGCCCTGGATTTGAACAGTACTTATCAGAAGCGTTTGCAATGGTTTCAATTTCCGACATCAAAAGCTTTTTAATGTGTTTTGGTTTCATATAAGCACCTCCTTGCAATTAACTCTTTGCTAATTACAAGGGCCGCTTTCGCTACCTCTTAAAATAATCTGTAGCGAAAGCGGCCGCACTTTTATGCATACATGTCAACTGTTTTTTAGAAAAAAAAGACCCCTACACCATTTCTGATGTAGAGATCTTTGTAGTGTCATCTTAACTTAATGACATTGCCCAATTACTCGCCCTTCTCATTGTTCTCGTTTATCTGATTCAGTATTCCTATAAGCTAAGTATCCAAATAATTCTATACATCAAGCAATCTGTATGGATTTCCGGCCAGTTCCTCCTTTAATATATCTAATACGGCTTCTCTTGATTCCAGATAAAGATCCGTATCTTCATCCATCAAAGCTGCATATACTGTGGTCTTGATTAAAAACTCGACTGCTTCATCCCTAGAACACCCTTTATCGTTCATAATGTATTCTACAAGGAAAGCTGCTATACAGCGCATAGCCTTTTTCTGATCTGCGCCTGTAACCATTATCCAATCACCTGCCTTTTCACTTTATCAAAGCTCAAGGTGTTCACTGCCTCCTTGGTTCTGAAAAAGTATTGTTTAGGTAAATTCTCCGGCTTTAACTCCGCTATTACCTTATCAGCCTTTTCAAATACTTTAACCTTCAATCCAGCCGTTTCTTCGCTGAACAGGAGATTATATCTATAGGCTACTATCGGCTGTATCTTTATTCCCTTTTTGTTTTTGAGAAAGCTTTGGCGTTTCTCTG
>CAMVRW010000163.1 GCA_947169985.1 uncultured Butyrivibrio sp.
AAGCACCTTCTTGCCCTTCCTGATAGGAAGGACCTTGTCATTCTTCAAAAGAACTGCACTGTTTTCTGCAACACGTAGCGCAACTTCGTAATCTCTTTTCCTTGACTCGTCATCAGATGGCTTGGCATCTTTAGCTGCATTTTCCAGTGACCAGTTAAAGGCCTCAAGGATATTGGTAACTGCCTTGTCTACCTTGGCCACATCAAGCTTTCCAGCTTCCACAGCAGCCACGATGGCCTCCTCATGATCCTTTCTTGGTCCAGGCATAACCAGGTCAAGTCCGGCTTCCACGCCCTTTGCAGGGTCTTTTCCTGCACCCCAGTCTGTGACCACAAAGCCGTCAAACCCCCATTTATTCTTTAGCACATCTGTCAGCACGTACTTGTTCTCTGAAAGGAAAGTACCGTTGAGCTGGTTATAGGAGCACATGATGGACTTTGGATGAGACTCTTTTACCATCATCTCAAAGGCTGTGAGATATATCTCATGAAGTGTCCGCTCATCCACCATGGAACTTCCGGACATTCTCCTATACTCCTGGTTGTTGGCAGCAAAGTGCTTGGGGCACGCAATAACGCCCCTGGACTGTACGCCTCTTACAAAAGCAGCTGCCAGCTTTCCGGCGAGATAAGGATCTTCAGAATAGTACTCGAAATTTCTTCCACAGACAGGACTGCGCTTCATATTAAGCCCGGGTCCAAGGAGCATGGAAACATCCTCCCTGACGCACTCATCCCCCAGTGTCTGACCCAGTTCCTCCATCATCTCCTCATCAAAAGAGGAAGCAAGAGCACTGGCTGTTGGATAACAGACTGTGCGGATACTGTCGATAACACCCAGGTTATCAGACTCTCCCACCTGCTTACGAAGACCGTTAGGGCCGTCACACATCATAAATGACTTTACCCCAAGCCTTTCAACAGCCTCTGTATGCCAGAAATCACTTCCCGACAAAAGAGCTGCTTTCTCCTGTAAAGTTAACTGGGACACAATGTCTTTTACGTTCATTCTGAAATCTCCTTTTTCTCTTAAAAAAGGGTCATTGCTCATCGCAAATGACCCCTTGACTATACATATTCAGTTGTAAAAACTAAGCTGTTATGCTCTTATCTTAACGAAAGCAACTGCCTTCTTGGCTTCCGTCTGCTGTGTTTTTCTAACGAGGGCTGTAGTATGAACTGTATACTCTGACTCAATCTCTTCATCAAACATACTGCCTGCACCTAAAAGATCAAGTGCTTTAAACTTTCCGTATGAAAGGTTCTGCTCCTTTGCCTTTACCACGTCTGCCATTATTGCAATGGTTCCCTGGCTTAATCCCTGTCTGCTCTTTGCGGAACGTCTCATATTAAATTCCTCCATCTCATAAGAAAATGATTTTAAATGAAGTGGCTTGTGAAACTTTGGGCCCCTCAACCTCTTGTAGTTTCACAACAAAATTTCATTTAATGGGTACATTATATACCACTGGTTCTTAAAAAGATAGAGAATAAGCCATACTTTTTCGCGCTAAATCATTAAAAGTTTATGAAATTTATTTACACTTTTTTTATTATTTCTGAACTTTTATTCTCTCATCACCTGCGAGATAGGCTAAAAGCGCCTGTCTGGCGTGTTCCTTGTCGGTTGCTTCAACACTTACGGTGAACTGGTAGGTATGCTTCTTCATGCCTTCTTTAAGCCTTTCATTCTCAGCTTCTGCCAGGGATCTGTCCTTCGTATCCTCGCTGGTCATCTCCATGATGTCATTGATAGCAAACTTCCGAAACTCTTCCAGATGCTTATTATCACCTGCCAGATACCTTTCGATAATGGACAGGGTATTTCCAAGATTCAGGTAATCACCATGGAGGAAAGTCTCCATATCCATGACCTCTGACTGCAGGGAGCTCCCATCGTCAGACCAGGCCAGCTCTTTTTCCATAAATTCCTTGACACTGTCTGCATGTTCCTTCTGCCAGTCTATCACGTACCACTTCCAGATCTGAAGTCTTCTCCTGTTGACTTCCTCATCTGAAAGCTCAGACATCTTCTGGCAGGCATGCCTTACACCTCTGGAAACCAGCGCATCCGTAGTCTTGGAAACCTTATAGCTCCTCTCCTGGATCACCTTATGCTTCTCAGTATTTTCTATAACAAGTCCAAGCTCATCATCTGAAATATACTTAAGGAACAGAGAATAGTCGCCATGACGCGCAATGACAACAGGCCTGTCATGGAGCACAGTATCCTTAAACTCCACAAAGGACTTCAATACATCATCATTTTGTATATAGCGAAAAGTCCGACTCATTTGTTCCACCGCCTATAGTTACTATTACTGCCTGAAAAATGGCAGCCTCTTAAATTCTTCAATCCTGCAAGGTCTTCCAAAGTAGTAGCCCATCAGGTCAGAAACAGGATACTGCCTTGCAATTCTGGCAGTTTCCTCGTCCTCGATACCCGAATAGCAGGTCCTTATGCCAAGCCTGTGGGTAAAAGAGGTTACGGATTCGATCATATATTTTACAGCCACATTATCTGTGATGGATCCGGTAAGTGAAGGCACCAGATTCAAAAGATCTATTGGAAGATGCCTTACATAATCCAGAGATGCAAAATCCATGCAGTCAATGCCGATCTTGATTCCACAGGACTTGATGAACTCAATCTGACTCTTTAAATGTTCAATACTCAGCTGTCTGCTGCCGGAGGTCATCTCCAGATAAAGTCCTGTTGCCGGGTATCCGGTCTTTCTTAAGATCTCTAGGAGTGTTGTTCTAAATTCAGATCGTTCCAGCTGCATAAACGCCAGGTTAACGCTGAGATAAAAGTCCTTATTGTTCCTTCTGATCTCCAGTGCATCCATAAGCGCATGCTCAAGAATCCAGTTGCCAAGAGAATAAAAAACCGGATCCTGCTCAAGCCATGGCACAAATTCCGCAGGAGATACCTCTCCGTAGGGCTCCTTATGCCATCTGACAAATACCTCCATACCTACAAGCCTTCCGTCAACTGCCGAAACTATGGGCTGGTATTCCAGATAGAAGCCGTCAAATCCATTTATTACACTATTCCTCACCTCATCAACCAGGGCAATGCTGCTCTTGTTATTTTCAAGCTCGTCGTTGTGGAAGATGATCAGATTTCCATGCTTCTGGGTCTTGGAATAGTTCAGGGCATACTTGGCACTTGTATAGATTGAATGCTCATCCACGTTGTGGTCTGAAGCAACAATAACGCCACCTGCTATCTCTGCTCCTACCTTCTTATCATTGACTAGTATGGACTCCCTTGTGTAGGTCCTCATTCTGCCATAGAATCTCTTGATATCATCAATTGACATGCTGTCAGAGATAAAAGCAAGAGTTGTTCCATCACCTCTGAAGGCTCTTCCAAAGTTTTGTCCCTCCTGCACCAGCCTTGTGGCTGTGGCACGAAGAATGTTATTACCGGTCATGTAACCAAATCGTCTGTTTACATCGCCAAAATCAATGAAATTGATAAGTAGGATCGAGTACTGCCTCATCTGGAACTTGAGCTGTCTCATATAATTGAGCATCTCATACTGATTTGGCAAAAGAGTTATCGGATCATTGTTATCTACAATCCCCTTGTTGATGATAGAGCAGGCGTAGAAAACAGGTTTTCCTGCGTAGTCCTTGATGACAACTCCCCTACAGGAGCAGATAACATATTCTCCGTTTTTATTCTTAGCTCTGTATTCGAAAGTGGGATCTGTCTTTTTTCCTGAATAAACAACCCCAAGATATTCAGCATACTTTTCCCTGTCATCGGGATGTATCCTGGTCTCCCAGACGGAAGATGCATTGTATATATACTCCCCGGCAAGTCCAAAGTAGTCCACCGCATTGGCTGACCACCTTGAAATATTATTCTCCATGTCGTAGACATAGACATAACGGCTCCTTGATGTTACTGCAAAAGTATCAAAGATCCTGTTTATGGTGTCAAAATTTCCTCCCGCCATTTTTCATACACTCCATCTCAGGAGCGGGTTCCCCTATCCCCGCCTGCCTGCTTTTTCTGGGCCTTATAAAGCCTCTTATTGTGGTACATAGCATCGTCAGCCTTCTTGACCACTTCTTCAAACTTGGCTCCATCCTCAGGACATCTAGCATATCCTGCACTGATGGAAACCTGAAGAGTAACGTTGCTAAGGACTACATCACGGGCAACGTTCTGTCGCATTCTGGCAATTACACCCTCATAGAATTTTTTATCATGGGTACCGTGGATAACTACAACAAACTCGTCTCCACCGATACGGAAAGCCTTATCCTTTTCCCTAATACTGTTCTGGAGCCTCTTGGCAACAATATTCAAAAGAGCATCTCCTGCGTCGTGACCATAGGTATCGTTAACCTGCTTAAAATCATTGAGGTCCATGAAGATAAGACCATAGGGAAGTTTCTTTTTACTGAGTTCTTCCATATGCTCCTGATAACTTCTTGGATTATTCAGATTGGTAAGAGCATCCCTGTAGGAAAGGATCTCCAGTTCCTTGGCATTAGCCTTCATAGACATGTAAGCTGACATAGCAAATGCTGCCAGGGAACTAATGACAATAGCTATAAAAAGAGAACCCAGGATTTCATAAAGGTTCATCCAGTTATTCATTGGTGATATTTCAAGAGTCCAGAAGCCGCCGCCAACTGTGCTTATCATAGCTTCAACAGGAGCTGCAAGAGCCTTTTCTGAATACTCCATGATAATACGGCTGTCTCCGGTGATGGGATTGTTCCCTATAAGCTTGTACTCGTAACCTCCTTCAGCAAGGTCTTTCATTCCTACTGATGCAAGGAAATCAGAGAGCTTTAAGGTAACTGATGCAAAGCCCCAGAAAGTATCGTCGGAAACCTGGTCGCTGGTATAGATCGGTCTTCTGATGATGATGCCATAATCCCCGGAATCAAGAGTTATGGGCGCCATAATGATAGGAACCCCGGACATCTTGCTGTAGTCGGAATACACTCCCTGTACTCCGTCTTCAAACAGATTCTTCCTGTCCCCTATTCCATTACTCAAAGGATAAATGTAGCTCACCACTCCTTCGGGAGCCAGAGAAATGTCAACAATATCAAGGTAGTCATTAAAAACTTCCTCCGCAGTTACCTGGAAGCTGTCAGAGGTAATGACTCCCTTGCTGCTGGAAACCTCGATCTCCAGCATTCTGGTAATGTATTCCCTTCGCTGGATCTCCGCATGAATCCTGTCAGCAACTGATTTCGCTATAAAATCAGCTCTTTCTCTCCTGGCATTTGCAGCACTTGTAATGTATAGGAGCGCTATTATAGTTGTGATTATAAGAAAAACTACAAAGGTCAAAAGACCTGCTGTGATGCTTTTTTTCTTCATTCCCACCTCTTATGAAAAATAGCCTATATATAGTTATTTTATCATATTTAAACTACAAAATCTTTAGTCACTGTAGCTGACATCCAAGTTCGCAGCAATACGATATTCCGGATATAACTCCTGCACCTCTTGTATTGTATTCTTAAAAATCTCATGCATGTTCGGAACAAAATCAACCACAAGGTCAAAACGGATGTCCTTTTTGTTAAAATCCACAAAGAAACCATGCATCTGAAGTATCTCTTTATGCCCTGCAACCACCTTGGCAATGCTGTTCCTTACTGCTGCGATTTTTTCATCCTTGGTATTAACGGAATATATTCCAATAGAAACAATGGAAATGTTGTGTTCAAGATATACCTTCTCCTGGATCTGCCTTGTGATCTCATCGATCTTGTCAGCAG
>CAMVRW010000164.1 GCA_947169985.1 uncultured Butyrivibrio sp.
GACCCTACCTTCAGGTACTACTGGGTAATCTCCCTTAGCCGAAACGTTGAGCTTAACAGAGGCGGCGTTCCGGGGCAGGGAGTTCTTTTGGTTGACATGAACTATGCTGTCATAGAGCAGATGATGGAAGGCGTTAACGACAACCCTTCTGAGCAGTACGTTTACCTGTGTGACAGAAGCGGAAACTTAATCTACCATCCAATGCTTATGCAGATTTCAGCAGGTCTTTTCAGGGAAAACAATGCCTATGCTGCCTCCTATGAGGATGGAAGCCATAAGGAAGTGTTCCAGGGACAGAACAGGATCGTTACGGTGGAGACCATGAGCTATACTGGCTGGAAGCTGGTCAGCGTGATTCCCACAAGTAATTCATATCTTGGTATGAAAGATACCAGGTACTTCGTTATCATGGTTGTTTCCATAACCCTTCTTGCTATGCTGATCCTGAACAGGCTTGTGGCAAGGCGTGTCACAAGACCTATCATAAAGCTCAACGATTCCATCAGGGAAATCGAGATGGGCAATGTAAAGCCCAATGTCTATATTGGAGGGCCATCTGAGATTGAGCATCTGGGAAGGACTTTGAGAGATAGTTACAACCAGATCAACGTTCTTATGAAGGAGATGGTGGCTTCCCAGGAGGAAAAGAGAAAATCAGAGCTTGACGCTCTTCAGTCCCAGATAAACCCGCACTTCCTCTACAATACCCTGGACTCCATCGTATGGATGATCGAGGGTGAAAAGTATAACGAGGCGGTGTTCATGATAACTCAGCTGGCATCTCTTTTCAGAGTGTCTCTCTCCAGCGGAAAGACCATTATCCCCATTGAGGACGAGATCAGACACGCCAGCAATTACATGAACATTCAGAAGGTCCGCTTTAAGGACGCTTTCTCCATAGATTTTGATATTGAGGATGAGATAAAGAGCTTTTGCACCGTTAAGCTTATTGTCCAGCCGATCCTGGAAAATGCTGTGTACTACGGCGTTAAGGATATGGAGGACGGGGAGATCAAGGTTAAGGGCTATAAGGGCCAGGACGGAGATGTGTACATCACAGTTTCCGATAATGGCTTTGGAATGAGCGGCGAGCAGCTGGAATTTCTTTTAACTGACGATACGAGAGTCAGGAAGAAAGGCTCAGGAGTGGGTCTTATCAATGTGCAGCGAAGGATCCAGCTGCGCTTTGGCCAGCAGTACGGTCTTAAGATCGAGTCTGAGCCTGATGAGGGCACAGTTGTTACCATTCATCTGCCTGCAATTTCCTATAATCCGGAGAATGCCAAGGCACTGGAGACAGGAAAGGAGCTGGAAGATGAAGAATAAAAATATGTTTATCATTGCAATTGCAGTGCTCCTTACCTTTACGTTTATTGTATCCACTTCGGCCCTTGTTATGAGCGGTATCAGCGAGGATCCGGTACAGGTTTCTGTCATCCTGGATGACTCCTCATCGGTAAGGTGGACCTCATTTATTTCAGGCCTTGAGCAGGCTGCAAAAGACACAGGGATCAAGGTGAAGGTTGTTAACACTACGAAAAACCTGTCCCTTAGCCAGCAGAATCTTTTGATAAATCAGGAGCTTAATTCAGGAGCGGATGGCATTATTTTGCAGCTTACCAGTAGCCGCGGTACTGAGAATATGATCTCCAGTATCAGCCGAAAGGCGGTGCTGCTTTTAGTTGATACCAGCGGCGACATGGACGTTGATGTTGAGGGCAGAAGCGCCTGCATCCAGGTCAACAACGTGGAGCTTGGAAGGGCTCTTGCCAACGAGGTTAGCATTGCTTACGGAAAGGATCATAAGGGCAAAAAAGTTGGCATACTTGCAGGGAATCTAAGACAGAATTCCAACTCAGAAAGGCTTGAAGGATTTACGGAAAAGCTTAAGGCCTCCGGGGCAACCACAGCCTGGGTGGACAGTAATGTTAATTATGTCAGTGATAAGATAGGTCAGAGGCAGCAGGACAACCCTGCAGACATCATAGTGGCCCTGGATAATTCTGGACTTGAAGCAGCCTGTGAGTATGCTTTAAGGCAAAGTGAGCCGCCCACGATCTTCGGAGAGGGCACCTCTATAAAGGTGGTGAGCTATCTTGATGACGGACTTATTACCAGCATGGTAGTTCCCAACGAATACTATATGGGATACCAGTCAATTACTGCAGTTTCAAACCGTCTGGACAACAGACTTACACCTATGGAGGATGAGACTATAGCCTTCAGGGTGGTGAACAGGGATAATCTTTTTGACGAGAACAATCAGAGACTGTTATTCCCTGTAGTTCAGTAGTTTTTGGAGGTAGTTACATAATGGGGAGAAAAAGGAAAATCCTTTCCTTTGGAATGATCTGTATACTGCTGATAGCTCTTTTAACCGGCTGCGAAGCAAAAAAGCAGGACGTTACCACGGGGAAGATCAAGATAGGAGTCACGGTTTACGATCAGTATGACACCTTTATGTCCCAGCTGACGGAGTGCTTTGTGGGGCTTGTGGAGGATGATGTGGAGGTGGTTGTTTACAATGCATCCCAGAGCCAGCAGACCCAGAACTCTCAGGTCAGGAAGATGATCGAGGAGGGGTGCAACGTCATCTGCGTGAACCTGGTGGACAGGACAGACCCTACGGCGGTTATCGATGCTGCAAGGAAGAACGATGTGCCTATCGTTTTCTTCAACAGGGAACTGGTTGAGGGAGACATTGTAAGGTGGGATAAGCTCTTTTACGTTGGGGCGGATGCTGCCCAGTCCGGAAGAATGGAAGGTGAGCTGGCTGCAGCAAAGTGTCGGAGGGAGAAGAGCGTGGACAAAAACGGCGATGGCCTGATCCAGTATGTGGTCCTTGAGGGAGAAGCTGGGCATCAGGACGCTGTTATGAGGACAGAGATGTCGGTGGAAACCCTCAGATCCAAGGGAGTTGAGGTGGATAAGCTTGGGTATGCCATAGCTAACTGGAACAGGGCTCAGGCCCAGACTAAGGTGGTCCAGTTCATTGAGGACTACGGTGATGACCTGGAACTGATCCTGGCAAACAACGACGACATGGCCCTTGGGGCTATTGATGCCTACGAAGCTGCAGGAATAGACAGGGAGAAGTGGCCTGCTATTTTTGGTGTGGACGGAACTGATGTGGGTCTTGAAGCTGTTCGTGATGACAAAATGTGCGGAACAGTCTACAATGACAAAGAGGGGCAGGCGCTGGCTATGTACAGACTTGCGCTTATCCTTGCTAAGGGTGGATCCATTGAGGACCTTAGCAGTGATTATGAGATTACAGGAGGCAAGTATTTACGGCTTCCTTATTGGAAGGTGACCATTGATAATGTACATGATTACCTGTCAAAATAATTTTTTTTGAGGAGAAACTAAGTGTTATGAAGAACAAAGCTTTGAGTAAGCTGCTTTGTGTGACTCTGTCTGCGATGCTTGTGTTTGGGGCAGCAGGCTGTGGAAGTCAGACAGAGCAGACCGGACAGGGTGAAGAGACCCAGGCAGTTGAAGCGGATGCTACGGCTGAGGAGGCTGCTGGGGAGGAAACTTCAGCAGAGGAATCTTCCAGTGAGGTAAGTCAGGAAGAGGATCTGGAAGACGAGGATGAGGAAGAGGAGGCTTCACTGGTAACAGGTGAGAACCTTCTTTCAAACGGAGATTTCTCCAGTGGTAAGGATCCCTGGTCATACTTCTGCCAGAACGGTATCTGCGATATGTCTATCAACAGCGAAGGTGAGCTGGATGTGGACATCAAGAATGTGGGCACGGTTGAGTACGGGGTTCAGATGTTCCATGACGGCTTCTCTCTTTATGAGGGATGCGAGTACCATCTTACCTTTGATGCAAGATGCGACATTGAAAGAAACCTGGAGATGAGATTCCAGATAAACGGCGGTGACTACCACGCATACTTTAGCGACAATGTGGCAGTTGGCCCTGAGACCAAGAGTTATGAGTATACTTTCACGATGAACGAGACTACAGATCCGGCTCCGAGATTCTGCTTCAACATGGGACTTACTCCTGATCTTGATAAGTCCGTTGCGGAGCACCACGTATACTTTGATAACTTTGTACTGACAGTTACTGATGATTCCGGAAAGGTAGCAGGAAGCGGGGAGGTACAGATGCCTGACATAGCTGTAAACCAGATTGGATATTTGCCTGGTGCTTATAAGTCAGCAACCCTGCGAAAGAGTGCTCTTAAGCAGACTGCAAAGCTCATAAACGAGGCAACAGGCGAAGCTGTTCTTGAGGCTGAGATCGGAAGCGGCATAAAGGATCCTGATACAGGTGAGAAGGAAGAAGCTTTTGATTTCACTGAAGTTAATGATGAGGGAACCTATCACGTTGAGTCCGGCGAAGCAGTTTCACCAAGCTTTAAGATCGGCAAGGATGTTTATGAGGATGCCTTTAAGGCTTCTATAAAGATGCTCTATTACCAGAGATGTGGCACAGAACTTACTGCTAAGTATGCCGGAGATTTTGCACATCCTGTATGTCACAATGAAGAGGCAGTCCTTTATGAGGACAGGACCAAGAAACTTGATGTTTCAGGCGGATGGCACGATGCAGGAGACTATGGAAGATACTCTGTAGCAGGTGCAAAGGCGGCAGCAGATCTTTTGATCGCTTATGAGAGATATCCTGATGTATTTGGAGATGACCTGGATATCCCTGAGAGCGGAAACGGAATTCCTGATGTTCTTGATGAAGCAAGATACGAGCTTGACTGGCTCCTTAAGATGCAGGCAGACAATGGCGGTGTATATCACAAGGTTACCTGCAGCAACTTCCCAGGCGAAATAATGCCGGAGGAAGAAACTGATGAGCTTATCATCATGCCTGTTTCCACAACAGCTACCGGCGATTTCGCAGGCGTCATGGCTATGGCTTCAAGGGTGTACGAGGAAATTGATAAGCCTTTCGCAGATAAGTGTCTTGAGGCAGCCAAGAAGGCAGCAGCTTATCTTGACAAGACTCCTTCAGATAAGATTGGTTACAAAAATCCTAACGATGTTTCAACCGGTGAATATGAAGATGAGTATGATCTTGACGAGAGATACTGGGCTTACGCAGAACTGTTCAAGACTACCGGTGACAAAGCCTTTGAGAAATCCATGAGTGAGTGGATCCCTAACAATGGACTTTCCCTTGGCTGGCAGGGCATGGCAGGTTACGGCGTATACGCATACCTCACAGCAAAGAATACAGATCCTGCTCTTGTAGAGAAGTTTACGAACAGCGTTAACAACCTTGCAGAGGTGCTGATCAAGAAGACTAACATGTATCCATATGGTTCTTCTATTGTGGGAGATTACCCTTGGGGCAGCAACCTTACAATCGCCAACAACGGTTCCTTCATTCTTATGATGCAGGGTATCACAGACATGGCAGACAAGGTGATCGCTGACAAGCAGCTGAACTACCTGTTCGGTAACAACGCAACCGGCTACTGCTTCCTTACAGAGTTTGGAACCAACTATTCAGACCACCCTCATCACAGACCTTCACAGGCTCTTGGCAAGACCGTTCCCGGAATGATCGTCGGTGGTCCAAGTAACTCCCTTGGAGATCCATACGCAGCCAATGTGCTCAAGGGCGTACCTTCCGCTAAGTGCTACGTAGATAACTCCCAGAGTTACTCAACAAACGAGATCACAATCTACTGGAACTCCCCGGTTATCCTATTACTTGCCGGCGAGATCGCAGAGACTAAGTAAAT
>CAMVRW010000165.1 GCA_947169985.1 uncultured Butyrivibrio sp.
AGAAGACTTTGATGATCTTTGGGTCAACGCCACTCCCCAGGACTCATCTAAGGCCGAATACTGGGACACCCCCACTCCTGAGGATTACACAATACGCAGCGATATGTCTTTTGCCCAGGCAGATCTCATCCTCAGAGCCTTCAAGAGCTATGAGTGCTTTTACATAAGCACTGAAGATAACAGTAAATTTGAACTGATAGATGGCATTGCATATAAGTCAGAGGATGCCCACAGCAGACCACCGGAAACACTCAAATTGCAAGATGGTTACATTCTCTGTGAAAGGATGCGCAGGCTTTAAAATGGATAACTCAGAACCCAAAAATATCGGCTTTGATATGAAGGATGCCATATCTGATCTGTACCGTAAGTATGGCCACGGCGACAGTGCCCATGCCTTTAATTCCTTACTTATCTGGTCAAAAGACATGAAGATATCGGCATACGTTCGTCCAGGCCTATATTCAGCAAAGCTTTATGATGCAGGACCTAACACCTGGTTCTTCCCTGTCGGAAGCAACGAACAAAAGAAGGCTTTTATTGAAGACAGGTTGCAGGAAAAGGGTCTGGTCTTAAGGTATATGACACCTGAGGATCTGGACTTTGTAAAAGAGTCTTTTCCGGACACCTTCGAGATTGAGCCTGCGGTAAGTGACAGCGAGTATATCTGTGACAGGAACACCATTGAAAATCTTCCCGGAAAGGGCCTGTCCAGAAAAAAGAGATACGTAAAACAGCTTGTAAAAGAGCATACTTTCCGGATAAAAAAACTGGATAAGGATACTATTCCGGACGTAAACTACATCCTCGATATCTGGAGGCGAAACAAAGGCTTCGATCCGGGCTGCAAAGACCGCAATGCTCTGGAAGCGATGTTTGAAAACATGGATGCTCTGGGAATATTCGGGATAGTTCTTTATATGGATGAGGTTCCCTGCTCAGTGATGGGTGGATATTTACTAAGCGATGATACGGTGGACTGTTGTGTCCAGAAATCAGTTATCAACGAGTACGGACTTCAGTATTATGTGAGACAGTGTTTCTCAGCTACTGTGCCCGAATTGGTCCGGTACTATAACTTCGAAGAGGACCTTGGAATTGAAGGCCTGAGACAGGCAAAAGAATTCATGCATCCCTGCAAAATGATAGATATGTACATAGGAATACAAAAATGAAAATACCTAAGATATCGACCTTTACAAAAAACATGTTCCTTAGGCAGTATATGCCTGCGCTGATAGCCGCCCTTGTTTATTCAGTGGCGGACATGGCTGATGCCCTCGTAGTAGGAAACAGTATGGGAACGGTGGGGCTTGCAGCCATCGCCTTTTCCATCCCGATCTTTATGCTCTTTAACGTTATTATGCACTCCTTCGGCCTTGGTGGTTCCATCACCTTCTCCAGCAAAATGACCGAAGGTAAGGAAAAAGAAGCTGTTTCTGAATTCCAGGGTGTATTAGTCACTCTCCTTATCATCGGCGCAGCCATTGCCCTTCTTGGAAACCTTTTCCTGGATCAGATACTTATGCTCCTTGGTGCCAGCAAAGATTACGATACGCTGTTTATTGCAGCAGGCACATATCTTCGCCTGGTGCTCACTGCAGCTCCTATCTTTTTCTTCGACTACAGCATGGGTTATTTCATGCGAAACGATGACATGGAAAAGGCAGCCTCCATCTGCTCTTCCATCGGAAGCATCTGTGATTTCTCCCTGAACATCGTGCTGGTTCTTTTCTTTGGCATGGGTGTAAAGGGCGCTGGACTGGCAACGGTTTCCGGCGTTGTTATCAGCAGCATTTTCCAGATTATATTCATGTACATTGAAAATAAACGCCTGAAGTTATTCCCTCTTAAGCCCAGCTTTAAGAGCGTGTTCTCCAGCTTTAAGACCGGTATAGCTTCCTGCGTAAGTTATATCTATTCCTTCATTTTCATCTGGCTTGGAAACAATGCAATGATGAGACTTGCAGGAGAAGCCGGTGTTGCTGTATTTGATGTGGTACAGAACATGAGCTATTTCATGGCATATATCTTTGGTGCCATCACCATGGCATCCCAGCCCATCATCAGTACCTACGAGGGTGAATGTAACTACGAGGAGTGCGATAAGCTGCAAAAGAACCTGATAGCTCTTTCTGTAATAACAACAGCAGTTCTTGTCACTATCATCGGAGGCTTCTCACCATTTATCCTAAGGCTCTTTGGTATAGTCGAAAGGCCTACCGTTATTTATGGCTCTTTTGCCCTTAGAGTATTCTGTGTCTGCATACTGTTTGCAGGACTTAACATCATATATTCCAACTACTACACCTCAAGGGAGATTCCATTCCCGGCATTCCTGCTGTCAACACTAAGAGGAATCGCCATTTTGCTGCCGGTTATGCTGGTCTGCATCTTCCTTGGAAAAGAAGCTTTCTGGTTCACCTACCCTGTAACAGAGGTACTGTCATTTGTGATAATTCTCTTTTACCTGAGTAGAATGGAAAAGAATGCTAAGCGTGTTTCCAAGGAAAAGATCTATACCACTACCCTTGGTGGCGACACAAGTCAGATAGGTACTGCAGTTGGCGAGATCGAGGAATTCTGTGAAAGATGGGAAGCATCTCCCAAGCAGATGTATTACGTTCAGATGACTGTAGAGGAAATGTGCTCAGCCATCATGAGTAATGGCTTTAAAGAAGCAGACCGTGGAAAATGTAATATCCAGCTTACCCTTGTTAAAAAGGCAGAGCAGGATTTTTCACTTCATATCAGGGACAATGCCCACACCTTCAACCCCTTTGACATGAGCACAAAAGCGTTAAAGGAACTGGAGGATGCTGATTCGGATTTCAATGCCCTAGGCATGGATATCATAAAGAAAAAAGCAAAATCTTTTTACTATAGGCGTTATCAGGGATTCAATACAATGGTGGTGAGAATATGAAAAAAATGTCGTTAGGCCAAAAAAGCGTTCTCCTGGTTATTATCATGGTCGTAGTAATGGGTCTGGTGGAAGGTGTATTAACCTACGTGGTTTTTGACAAGACCATCAACTCTGAATACGAAAAAAACGTTACCAATCTGGCACATACTGTGGCAGTAAGTGTGGATGGTGACAATATCGGGCTTTTACGGGACAAGGTAGTGGAGGTCTATGAAAGCCTTGATAAAAAAGTCGGCAGTGACATGATGGGCACTCCCGAGTTTGATGAATACATCAGTCACTATCAGGGGATCAAAGAAACTCCAGAATTTAAGACTGAGCTGAAAAAGCTGCAGCGGATCAGTGAGGCAAATGGTGTGGATATCTACGTTGTTTACGTATATCCCAAGGAGAAGATCACCTTTTACCTGGCAGACGGTTCCGAGATAGCCAATGATCCCGGGGTATATGATCCCTTATACGAAGTTAACTACGCAGTACTGGATGACCCCTCCATTGGTTACCCTGCGTATATTACCAACACTCCAGAATATGGCTGGCTGGTTACTGCAGGATATCCTATCTACGATTCAAAGGGCGAAGTAGTAGCCCTGGGTCTTGCTGATATTTCCATGAATGACATTAAGTCGAAAGAAACAGCCTTTACCTGGTTACTTGCAGGTCTCACACTTCTCATTGCAGTTGTACTGAGCAGCATCTTCATCCTGCTTATCAAGCAGCAGGTTGTATCACCGATCAATAAGCTGTCCAAAGCAGCCCTTAACTACTACAGTACTGAAAAGGGTCATGCCTTTAGCGGACTTAATATCACCACCGGCGACGAGATTGAGAACCTCTCCGATGCTATGAAGCACATGGAGCAGGATATCAACGAGTACGTAGACAATATCACCGCCATCACGGCAGAAAAGGAAAGGATTGGTGCAGAGCTGAACGTAGCTACCCAGATCCAGGCGGACATGCTCCCAAGGATCTTCCCATCCTTCCCGGAAAAGACAGAGTTCGACCTCTACGCTTCCATGGATCCGGCAAAAGAGGTTGGTGGCGACTTCTACGACTTCTTCCTTATCGACGAATCACACCTGGGACTTGTGGTGGCTGACGTATCAGGTAAGGGAGTTCCGGCAGCTCTTTTCATGGTGATCGCAAAGACCCTCATAAAGAACCGTGCCCTCATCGGAGGCACACCTTCAGAGATACTGAGCTATGCCAACGAGCAGCTGTGTGAAGGAAATGATGCAGAGCTCTTCGTTACTGTATGGTTTGCAATCCTTGATATCAAGACAGGTAAAGGTCTTGCAGCCAACGCAGGTCATGAGCATCCTGCCCTTAAGCGCGCAGATGGCACCTTCGAGCTTGTAATGTACAAACACTCTCCTGCCCTTGCTACCATGGAAGGCCTCAAGTTCAAGGAGCACGAGTTTGAGCTCCACCACGGCGATACGCTTCTTTGCTACACCGACGGTGTCACTGAGGCCACCAACAAGGACAATGTGCTCTTCGGAAACGACAGGCTTCTTGAAGCTCTTAACAAGGAGCCAAATGCTGATGTTTACGGCGTTGTAAACAATGTTAAGACAGCTATTGATGAGTTTGTTGCTGAGGCTCCTCAGTTCGACGACATCACAATGCTGTGTATCCACTACAATTAAATGTGAACGTGCAAAGTGCCAAGGGAAAGTCCCTTGGCACTTTCTTATTTGATGTCTTCAACAAGGCGGTGTTTGCCACCTACTGACTCATAGACGAATATTTCGCAGTTCTTGGGGCGAGGACGCCAGATAATACCGTTTTTCTTATCTTCCAGGTAGCCACGGATTGGGCGGATGATTCCGCCGTGGCAGACCACGAGGACGTTCTCGTAGTTCTTTTGCTCCAGTTCACGAAGGAAGGAGGATGTACGTTCTCTCATCTCCCTGATGGTCTCAACTCCTGAAGGAGCTTTGAACAGCTCAGGGAATGACCAGTAAGCCATCATTGGAAGTCCTGTGCTGTAGTAGCCCTTCAGCTCATAGGGGCCAAAGTCAGCCTCAATGATACGCTCATCTATAATGATGTCTTTCCTGTCCACGTTTCCGATGATCTCCGCAGTCTGGATGGCTCTGCAAAGAGGGCTGGCATAAACAGCGTCAAAGGTCATATTTCCGATGCTCTTTCTTCTGTTGGTAGCCTGGGCGATACCAACCTGATTTAAAGGAATATCGCTTCTTCCCTGCATCATGCGGGTCTTATTGTAATCTGTCTGCCCGTGACGGGTAACATAGATCTTCATATCTGTAACACTTCTCCTATCTCTTCCTGGAATAGTCAGGCTTCATGCGCTTAAGGTCCTCGTAGATGATACGGTAATTGTCGTATCTGACCTTTGATACCTCTCCTCTTTCAAGGGCATTTTTAACTCCGCAGTCAGGCTCTGCAATGTGAGAACAGCCACCAAACCTGCACTCAGGCTCAAAGGGAACAAACTCCGGATAATAGTCCATAAGAGAGTCTGCCTCCACTCCGCGAAGCTCCAGCGAAGTAAAACCGGGAGTGTCGATTATGAATGTTTCACCAGACTCATCCGATAGCTCTTTTACCACAAAGATCTCAGAGTGGCGGGTTGTATTACGCCCCCTGTCGATTTTCCTGCTAAGCTCTCCTGTCTGCATGTCCGCGTCAGGAACCAGCTTATTTAAAAGAGATGACTTTCCTACTCCACTTGGTCCAGCCAGGGCAGTGGTCTTGCCCTTTAAAAGAGCCTTAAGCTCATCAAGAAGAT
>CAMVRW010000166.1 GCA_947169985.1 uncultured Butyrivibrio sp.
TCATCATTATCCCAGCACAGAAGGTCATTTACGGCCTCAATCTTGTCCTCAATGGAGTCATACATCATTAGATTACTGTGAAGATAGATCTTGAACGCAACCATATAAAGAGCCGCTGCATCGCCTCCGTCAAAGACATCAGCCAGGACTATTCCTATATGGTCCGCATCAATTCTGTAAAAATCATAGTAATCTCCGCCCACCTGTCTTATCTCCAGGGAATCCGCAAAGATATCCAGATCAGGAACATCAGGAAAAGCCGGATAAACTCCGGGCATCAGATGATATTTAAGTTTTATGGCCATGTTGTAAATATCAGAATTCATATATTTTACTCCAAAGGTGAAAGAGAAAGAACAACGTTTTTAGCAGTTCTTTTGCCTTCCTTAACTTCAATAAGGTAATAAGCATACTGCTGAACCATCTGGATAGTTATTCCCATGGTCATGTCGACAAAATCAGCCACCTGCTCTTTAGGAAGATCAATGGGCATCTCATAAGCATGCTTGTAGACCAGGGTTCCGGCCACAGGGTCAACTGCAAAGGCTCCTGTCATAACATAGGTGTTGATGGAAGCCACTGCGGCACAAAGTTCATTCATAGTGTCATCAGGCAGCTCCTCGGAAATGGTGATCAGATTTACGAAGTACTGAATCTCCTCACCTTCTTTATTAGGCAGGAAGAAAAATTCACCGGTGGAGGTAAGTCCGTCTACTACAACCTCCTCTAAGAGCACTGTAAGAAACTCCACGTTATAACCATCTCTTTCTGACAACTTTGCCGGAACAAACTCTTTTGTGAACTCTTCTTCAATAGATGAAAGAATCTCATGTCTTTCCTCATAAAGCTTTTTTAAATCCATCCTTAGCTCCTCCTTCTAAAGGGCTTTTAACAAACAAGTTTTCTAACAATATCTGATACGGTAGGAATTGTATTATTGGGGTCAACAGAATCAACCTTACATTTAAGTCCAAGACCTTTTATCATAGCCTCGCACATATCAGCGTTACCATCATTATTTTGGACACTGTCACGAAGATATCTTGCATAAAGAACTGAGATTTCCTTGGCTGCATGTCCGGGAGAATAGTAGCCATTCGCAGCTGCAACTTTTCCTCGGAGCTGCTCTTTCATCCTCTCCTCCTGATCCTTGGTGAGTGGTCTGAAGGGATGAGCACGATTGTACTTTTGCTTTTCTGCATCTAACATCTCGTCAATTTCATAGTAGCCATCAAAAAGAGCAAACTTCATTTCTTTTGCATATTTTCTGTCAAAGGCCTTCGCGCCAATTCCTACTCCAACAGCAATAAGCGCCGGAATAAGAGTAAGTCCAAATGTAGCAACTGATGCAATAACAAGGGCAGATGCCGTTACAGAACAAGCAGCAGTAATCCCAGAACTAACTGTAGAAGCATGCTGTCTTTTAGCAAGCTTTTCGTTAAGCTTAAGCATTCCATCCCTGTATTTGTCCTTGCCTCCCTTTTGTCTGGCTAATTGGGCTGCCTTCCCCCTGTAATAGGAATCTCTAATTTCAGATGCTCCCTTAAATACAGCTACAGCAGTATCTGCACCGGCGACGACGACTCCCAAAAAAGGAGAAGCCACTACCCTTGCCACTTCATTTACAGCAGTTCCCGCATAGGTTGTCATTGCAACAACATCAGCTGCACCCCTTACTGCTTTTTCGATTGTACTTGCGATGGCAGTTGATTTTGAAAGCAAGTCAATAGTTGAAATAGACTTCCTCTCCTCATATAGCTGCATCGTAGCAATTATAGAAGTGATAAGTCCTCCTACAGCCTCAAGGCCTCCTGCTCCGCCATAGAAGACTCTGTCTAAAACACTTTCATTTCCTGCAAAGTCTATGATCTCACTCTTATTCCAGTACACAAGGTCATCCCACAAAGCTGGATTTGCACCTGTTGTAAGAGAAGATAAGTATTCTGCAGGTTCTCCCGCCATTGAGTTAACGTCTTCCTTACTTACAGCTTGCCCGGTTCTTCCCTTATATTCACGCAGATCCTGAACTGTATGTTCAATCGCATGCATGTGGGTTTGTGCTTCTGTTTTCAGCCTGTCAAGAGCAGCCTGATCAGCAGAATTTTGATGAAGATATCTACCGTTACCATTTTTACGTCCTTCAATTCGCTTTAATATATCATATGTCTGACGGGCATTTATAAGCATAAGACGTAAATGCTCATGAAACTGATCCCTGGGGTCCATATGGCTCATATCTTTGGGCCTGGCCTGAGCTGCACTTATCTGCTTTTGTGAACCGTCTTCGTTATAGCCAAAATATTCCTCTGAAGCTTTTAAAATGGGCTTCGACCGGGAAGCTATAGCCATAGCCTCAGTAAGCTTATTCCAATAAATATAGCTTCCGGAAAAACGAAGATAGAACTTTGCTTTGCTAGCAATAATGGCTTCTTTAAATGCCTTCACATTAGGAACATAGTCTATCTGAGAAAAGGCCAGACCACTTTGGTCAGGAGTTATTCTCTCTTTCTTCTCAACAAGATAGTAGGCAAAAAGCCTCTCCCTCTTGGACATGGCCATAAGCTTTCCTGCAATATCAGTCCTGTCAGAAATAGAGCGGGAACCAAACATCTTGAACCATCCGCCATTTCTGATATTCCTTATTACCCAGGTATCAATCCTTGAAAGACCTTCAAGCTGTTCCTTACTTAGACTCTCGTTGCCAAAGGTCTCCTTCTCCTCATCGTTTTTTTTCATGAGGTTTCGGACAGCCATCTGACGTTTCAGACAACGGTACTCCCTTAAGAGAAGCCTCTCATCAGCTGGAAGATCCGTAATGACATTGTTCTGGAAATAGATCAGAATATCCCTCTCACAGGTCTTGATAGCATTCCATTTCTTTACCAGTTTCTCGTCATCAGAAGTAATAAGTTCCTGATCTATCCTGGAACAATAGACGAAGTATGCTGCTGTAAATCTTTTTATATTCTTATAGGCAAAGTCCTTCTCTTCCTTTGAAGCAGGAATGTTCTTTTCAGCAAGATCGATATGGTTTGCATTTGCCAGCTCAACGGTGACATAATCCATGCCGTTAAGAAGCTTGTCAACATCATCAAGGCGCTCCTTGGCTGCTCCCTTGTTCTTTGACCTGTTCTCCTGCAGGAATCTGTCTGCAGCTATATATGCAGCCTGGAAAAGATCATATCTTACATCATCAAGGCTAATGTCCCCTGTACCGATATCATCAAATATATCTTTTGCAGCTTCAAGCGCTTCCTGAAGCTGTAAAAAAGCTTCTGATCTATCATCACTTCGGTCCCTAAGAGCATCTGCAATATTATTAAGCCCCAAGGCCATAGGTGTTCTGACCCTGAGCACAGGAGCAGGGGCAACAGCTTGCACAGGCACAGGAACTGGCCCCGGAACAGGTACCGGTCCTGGTGCAACAACATGCCTATGGGCAGATACTGAGCTGTCAGAATGTATTCCCGTGGTACTGGAGCCTTCATCCTCACGATGTTTGCCTCTCCTCAGAGCTCTTACGGCACGGGATGACTTCTTTTGGGGACCTGTAGTTGAGCTTCCACCGTCCTCGTCCTCGGAATCGGATTCATCTCCCAACCTTTTGTCTTCCTCCTCTTCTTCCTCTTCTTCATCCTCTTCATCTTCCGAATCAGAGTTATCATCCTCATCTTTCTTTTTCTCTTTTTCCCTGGGTTTCTCTTCTTCCTCTTTTTCGTCCTCGGAGTCTGATTGCGCAGCTTTAACTAAAGCCCCACCGTCTGAATCCACGGGCTTATCACCAAGCTTCTCCTGCTCTGATTCGGCAAGTTCTTTCCGAGCTTCCAGCATATCTTCTTTTTCAAATTCATCGTCATCATCTACTTGTCCTGATAATGACGATGAAGCAGGTTCTTCTACATGTTCTCCTACAGAAAAAATACTGCTAAGATTTTCTTCTTCCTCCTCATGTTTTTCAACTAATCTGCTCTTTTCTGCGTCTTCCTGAGAGCGAATACGCTTTGCCTGTTCAGTGCCATTTCTTTTTTTTATCGGTTCTCGTGGAAACATATCTTCATTCCTTTACTGAATCCAAAACAGCAGTGACAATTAAAATTTCTTCGTAAGTAGAACCGCCTTTCTTTCCTCTATTGTGGGAAAGAAAAGTCTGAGCCATTCATTTATATCCTTATCATATTCAATTAAGACTCTGTCCTTTAGCCTGATCGATCCACGCAAATTGTAAAATGCATTTCCCAGGAGACTATTAAGGATATTCTTATCGTTGGCCTCCAAGAGGAAAGGACTGATAACCTTACCTGATCTGTTAAAGGCCAGCATACCGATGCATTTATCATGCTTCTCTACAAAGCAGCTAATGGGTTTGTTGGCTGAGAGAATCGTATCCAGGTCATCATAGCCTATTGACTTTGCATAATCCGTGATAATATCCGGTGTTGCCTTTGAAAATGGGATTGCAGCCCCGGAAAAGGATTCAATCTCCTTACGCTTTTCGGGCGTAAATGCCTTCAATAGTTCTTTTCCCTCAATGCTATATGTACCATCTATACTACTTGACTTGTCGAAGCCTGAGGAAAGCAGGTAATCTGAAAACTTTTTCATGGAAAAGTTGTAGGTGAGCTGATCATATATCCTGCATTCCAAAACTTTGATCTTATTCTCCTGAAGCTCACTATACAGGTGATCTAAAAGAGCCTTCCCTATTCCCATGGACCGGAAAGCCTTAGCTACAAAAATCCAAATGAGGTGACAAGTCTTCCCGGCAATCTGATACTGGATTACTCCAGCTATTTCTTTTCCCTGATCTTGATCTATAGCAACTTCCGTAAAAACAGAAGGTGTGCCAATCCCGGCCAAAATATTTGAAGGCGCCAGATCTTTGATAGTCCCTGCCTTATTTCTGGTCAATTTTTCAAATGCTAAAACCATATTGCCCTTTCAGACAAAAAACACCTAAGAGATCTTTCATTATGAAAGTTCCCTTGGGTGTCTTTTTTAATCTTCTTTATGCTCTTTAATGTATTTCTTAATGCCCTTAAAAGTCTGTGGGCTGATTATGTGCTCTATTCTGCAGGCATCCGTTTCCGCCGTCTCAGCGTCAACACCGGCGGTCATCATAAGGAAGGTGGTGAGATTGGTGTGCTTCTCATAAACCTTTTTGGCCGTCTTAAGCCCCTCATCGGTGAGATTAAGTTCACCGGTATCATCCATGGTAAGAAGCCCCTGGTCCTTTAAAAGCCCCACGGCCCTGGACACACTGGGTCTTGAAAAACCAAGTTCATTCGCAACATCTATGGAACGAACAACACCTTTTTTCTTCTTTAGAAGGTAAATAGTCTCAATGTAGTCTTCACCTGATTCGTGCATTCTAACCCCCTATACCGTCAACAATACATAAATATGCTACTTATAAAAGTATACCATAACAACGTAAAAAGAGACTACCCTTACGGATAGTCTCTCATTCATTTCTTCTAAAACCAAAATATTACTTGGCGAAGTCTGTGGCTCTGCTCTCTCTGATGATGTTAACCTTGATCTGTCCGGGATATTCCATCTCGTCCTCGATCTTCTTGGCAATCTCACGAGCCATGATAACCATGTCTTCGTCTGAAACCTGCTCAGGAACTACCATTACTCTGACTTCTCGGCCAGCCTGAATAGCGA
>CAMVRW010000167.1 GCA_947169985.1 uncultured Butyrivibrio sp.
ATATGGTTGAATTGCAGTCTTCATGAGAAGATTTATCAATATATCATTTTTCTAACTAGCGTTGATTTTTTATATGTATAATAGTTAGCGGTAACTAACTAAAATGCTTAGCCATATGGCGGAAGGAGAGAAAAAGTATGGATGGAGTAATGACTCAGAGAAAAACGAATGAAAAACTTGGAGGAAAGGACCTGATAAATATAGGTATTTATGCAGCTATTTTCCTTGTGATAATGACTGCTATCTCAATGCTTGGATTTATTCCAATCATGATGCCGATGTTATCTGTCCTGTGCCCTCTTATTGGAGGTATTACCATGATGCTCTTTTATACAAAGGTTAAGAAGTTCGGAATGATAACCATTATGACGATTATTATCGGAGCATTTTTGTGGGTTACGGGAATGGGATATTACCCGTTTTTCTTTGGAATTGTGTGTGGACTAGTTGCAGATCTTGTTGCGAAGAGCGGACAATACTCAAGCAAAAAGAAGACGGTCTTAAGTTATGGAATTATGTGCATAACTATATTTGGATGTTTCCTGCCCTTATACCTTGATATTAATGGATATTTTTCCACAAGGACATCTTTTGGAAGTGACTATGTTGAGGCTATGACAAGAATATTCAGACCCTGGACAGCTCCTATAATCTTAGCTTGTTCTTTTGTTTTCGGAGTACTTGGAGCACTCCTTGGAATGCATTTCCTTAAGAAACATTTTGAGAAAGCCGGTATTGTTTAATGGAAGGTGCGGCATATAATCCCGGAAAACTTGATCGCGGACTTATCATGGATCCAAGGACAAAACTGGCGCTTCTTGTTACAGTAACGACATTCGCACTGGGAGGCGCCGGAGGAAGAAGATGTGAGATGCTTGTGCCAATACTTTGTATAGCGCCGTTTCTTCTGCTTCTTACTGCAAAGAGATTTAAGACATCGATAATCGGAATGATACTGTTCTGGGGATCCAGTATGCTTCTGACCTTTGCAAATACGCGAGGTATGGGAGGCTTTCTATACTATATTATCCTTGGTTCCTGCGGTGTGCTTGGTAGGTTCCTGCCATGCATAATGATGGGACGTTATCTGATGGAGTCAACAACAGTGAGCGAATTTACAGCTGCAATGAAAAAACTCCACGTAAGCGATAATATCATCATCCCATTGTCCGTTATGTTCCGCTTTTTTCCTACAGTTTTAGATGAAGCGGATTCGATAAGCTCTGCTATGAAAATGCGCGGAATACGCATTGGTGGAAAACATGCTTCCAAGATTATAGAGTACAGAATGGTTCCGCTTATGACATGCTGTGTAAACATTGGAGAGGAACTGTCAGCAGCAGCTCTTACAAGAGGTCTCGGAGGAGAAGTGAAAAGAACCAATATATGCAGGATTGGATTTCGGCTGCAGGATTACGCAGCATTGGCGTTATGCCTTATTCCCTGGATATTAATGATTATGGATGTGGTGAAATGATTGAGTTTAAAAATGTAAGTTTCAGTTATGCAAGGACTGATGAAGCGTCGGTAAAAGATATCTCCCTGAAGATTAACAAGGGCGAGACAGTTCTTTTATGCGGAGAATCCGGCTGTGGCAAGACAACGCTGATCAGGATGATCAATGGTCTTATTCCACATTTCTACGAAGGACAAATGAGAGGGAACATATACGTGGATGGAACTGATATCACACAGACGCAGCTTTATGAAACAGCCAAAATTGTGGGATCTGTGTTCCAGAACCCCAGGAGTCAGTTTTTTTGTGTGGATAGTACAAGTGAGCTGGCTTTTGAACCTGAAAACATGGGACTTCCAGAAGATGAGATCCGTGCGCGTATTGACAGTACCGTAGATTCCATGAAGATAAGGGCTTTGATGGACAGAAGCATATTTGAAATGTCAGGTGGTGAAAAACAGAAGATAGCCTGTGCTTCTGTAGATACGCTAAATCCTCAGGTTTGTGTGTTGGATGAGCCTTCGTCAAACTTAAGTCTTGAGGCTATTGAAGACCTTAAGAATACTCTCCTTGGCTGGAAAGAAGAAGGAAGGACTATTGTGGTTGCTGAACACAGACTGTACTGGCTTAAGGATATTTGTGACAGGGTTATCTGCCTTAAAGAGGGGCGGATTATTTTTGATATTCCAATGAGAGAATTTAAGAATCTGTCGGAAGAAGATTTAAGGTGTCATGGTCTTAGGGCTGTAAATGAGAATCTTACGATGATTCCGGTCAAAACAGAGAGTATAAATACCGAGACAATAACCTTCGAGAAGCTTATCTACAATTACAGGAACTGTGATGCACTTAACATAAAAAACCTTGAAATACCCCGGAATGAAATAATTGCGGTAGTTGGACCTAATGGTGCCGGTAAATCAACTTTTTCAAAATGTATATGCGGACTGATGAGGGGGTTCAAAGGTAATGCTGTTATCGGCGGAAAGAAGTTAAAGGGCAGAAATCTCCTAAAGAGCGCATACATGGTCATGCAGGATGTGAATCATCAACTGTTCTGTGAGACAGTTATGGATGAAGTTACTCTTGGGATGAATGAAGAAAACGGAGATAGGGTTCTTGAAATTCTTGATAAGCTCGGACTTAAGGAATTGTCGAACAGACATCCCATGAGCCTGTCAGGCGGACAAAAACAGAGGGTTGCAGTTGCAAGTGCACTGCTTTCTGATAAGGATATCATCCTGTTTGATGAGCCTACAAGTGGGCTTGATTTCTATAATATGGAGCGGGTGGCTGAGCTGATATGGTCACTGCGTGGTCAGAAGACAGTGTTTGTTGTTACTCATGACCCGGATCTTGTCAGGAGATGTGCTACGGTGGTTCTACGGTTAGAGAACGGTCATGTTGTAAATACTAATTCAGGCGGAGAGATGAAAGACTATGAAAGAGAAAAAGAAAAGTGTTATTGCACAGCTGTTTGAATACGCAGGCAATCATAAGTATTTTACTATATGCTCATGGATACTGGCTGCCATAAGCGCTCTTGTGGCGCTTGTGCCATTCTATTACATATGGTGCATTATTAAGGAAGTTGTGGAAGTAAGACCGGATTTTAGTAAGGCTACCCACATAGTATCTCATGGTTGGAGTGCTGTGGGTATGAGCCTTTTGGCCATGTTTATCTATATTGCAGCTCTTATGTGTTCGCATATCGCAGCATTCAGGGTTCAGGCCAACATGAGAACTGCTATGATGGAGCATGTAATGAAGCTTCCTATGGGGTATATAGAATCTGAGGGAAGCGGAAAGATAAGAAAGATAGTTGCAGAGTCCAGTGCAGCTACGGAGACATTTCTGGCCCACAGTCTTCCGGATAAGGCGGTGAGCTATGCAACTCCAGTGGGACTAATCGCCATGCTCCTTATCTTTGACTGGAAGATAGGTCTTATCTGCCTCATTCCAGCTGTCATCGCATTTCTTGCCATGGGCGGTATGATGGGTGAAAAGATGCAGAATGACATGAAAGAGTATCAGAATGCCCTTGATGAGATGTCAGCTGAGGCTGTTGAATATGTCAGGGGAATACCTGTCGTAAAAACTTTTGGGCAGTCCGTCTTCTCTTTTAAGAGATTCAAGGAAGCTATAGATAAATACGAAAAATGGACTATAACTTACACCATAGGAATGAGAATACCTATGATAGGTTTCACTACAGCTGCTAACGGTGTATTTGCTGCACTTGTAGCCTGTGGACTCATTTTTACCAGAGGAGGCGTTTCAGATACATTCCTTTATAACATCCTTTTTTACATCATCATAACTCCGATACTGACGGTCACACTCATGAAGGTCGCTTATGCCGGTGAGAGCCAGATGGTGGTAAAGGATGCTCTTGAGAGAATGTATACCCTTTTGGAGGTGAAGCCTCTTAAGGAGACCGTAAGTCCACAGATTCCCAAGGATAGCGGTATCAGCATAGAGGACATTACCTTCACCTATGATGAGAAAAAGGCTAATGCCATCGATGGCATCACGCTGGATATAAAGCCGGGTGAACATGTGGCATTTGTGGGACCTTCCGGAGGCGGAAAGACAACACTTGCATCACTTGTTGCGAGGTTCTGGGATGTTAAAGAGGGCAGTATCAGGATTGGCGGCGTTAACGTAAAAGATATCGCTTCATCTGAGCTTATGAAGCAGGTGTCCTACGTTTTCCAGGATAGCAGACTCCTTAAGATGTCTATACTTGATAATGTCAGAATGGGGAGACCTGATGCTACGGAGGCGGAAGTAATACAGGCACTTAAGGATGCAATGTGCTGGGATATAATCGAAAAGCTTCCAGAGGGTATAAATACTATGATCGGAAGTAAGGGCACATATGTATCTGGTGGCGAAGCACAGCGTATTTCCATAGCAAGGGCGTTCCTTAAAAATGCGCCGATACTTATACTTGATGAGGCCACAGCTTTTGCGGATCCGGACAATGAGATAATGGTTCAGCAGGCCTTTGCTAACTTGTCAAAAGATAAAACAGTGATCATGATCGCCCATCGCCTGTCAACAGTAGTAAATGCAGATAAGATATGTGTTCTTACAGATGGAAAGGTGGCAGAATCCGGAAAGCATGAAGAACTTCTTGCAAAGAACGGAATTTACGGTCATATGTGGAACGAGTATCAGAAATCAGTAAACTGGAAGGTGGGTAAAGGCGCATGAGTATAGTAGAAAGGTTACAGCATAAATACGCCCTTTCAGAGCAGGGCGCTAAGGATATGATAAAAGCGTTTGCAGCATGTACATTTGCAAACCTGGCACAGATGATGCCTGTGGGAATTCTTTTTATGATGACAGGAGATCTGCTAAATGGGCAGCTGCCGAAGAGCCATGTGGTTATATTTATTGGTGGAAGTATTATTTGTCTTGCGCTTATAGCAATCACTGAGTATTTCCAGTATAATGCTACGTTTTTCTCAACCTATGTTGAAAGCGGTGTAAGAAGGCGTTCTCTTGCAGAAAAATTAAGAAGGATACCTCTTTCATTTTTTGGGAAAAAAGACCTGGCAGATCTGACCAATACCATCATGGCGGACTGCGCAATGCTGGAGACAGCATCATCACACTGGCTCCCGGAGCTTGTTGGAGCTTTTATTTCTACAACGCTTGTAGTAATAAGTCTGTTTTTCTTTGATGCAAGAATGGCAATAGCTGCAGTCTGGGTGCTTCCTGTAGCATTTATAATCGTGTTTTTCTCAAGAAATGTGATGCATGCTGTAAACAGGAGAGGTAGCAGATATAAGGTGGCATGTCTTGACGGCATCCAGGAAGCACTGGAAACAGTACGAGACCTTAAGGCATATAATGCACAGGATACCTACATGGAAGGACTCAATAAGAAGATCAAAGCTGTCGAGTCCCACAATATTTTCTCAGAGTTTTTAAATGCAGCATTTGTCTGCAGTGCCCAGATGATCCTTAAATTTGGGATAGGAACTGTTGCAATTGCTGGCTCAGCCCTCCTTATAAAGAATGAAATAAGTATTGTCACATTTTTTATGTACCTTCTTGTTGTTTCAAGAATGTATGAGCCTTTGCAGATAGCACTTCAGAATTTCTCTGCGCTTATAGCAACAGATACTCAGTGTGAGAGAATGGATGAAATCCTTTCACATGGCGAACAGACGGGAGCAGATATCCTTT
>CAMVRW010000168.1 GCA_947169985.1 uncultured Butyrivibrio sp.
GCATCGCCAAAGAACATTGGTCCGCTAATCTCGTATACCCTTACGTGCTTAGGTATCTCTTTTAACTCTGGTCCGTCAGGATCATCATCAGGATCATAGTACTTCCAGCCACGGATTCCGGACTCCTCGCTCATCCTCTTCATGAAAAGGAGGCATGCAAGGACCATACCGATCTCAATAGCTACAACCAGGTCAAATACCACTGTAAGTACAAAGGTAAGAACCAGAACAAAGATATCGCTCTTTGGAGCTGTCTTGCAAAGATGTACGAAGGTTCTCCACTGGCACATATTATAAGCAACAAGGAAAAGAATTGCTGCTATTGTAGGCATTGGGATAAGTGCTGCATATGGCATAAGAACCACAAGGACCAGTACAAGGCAAAGTGAATGAACCATACCTGCTATAGGAGTTCTTCCGCCGTTCTTGATGTTAGCTGCAGTTCTGGCAATAGCACCAGTTGCTGGGATTCCACCGAAAAGAGCTGAACCGATATTACCTGCACCCTGAGCAATAAGCTCCATGTTTGATCTGTGGTGTGAGTTGATCATACTGTCTGCAACTACGCAGGAAAGCAGTGACTCAATGGCTGCCAGGATTGCGATGGTAAAGCCATCTCCTGCTACTGACCTTACAGTTTCAAGATCAAAGCTTGGCACCTTAAGTGTTGGAAGTGCTCCCTTGATCTCGTAAAGATCTCCAATTGTGTTGACGTTAAGATTAAGAAATTTAACCATAAGGATTCCAACAAGAACTGCAATAAGTGATCCTGGGATCTTCTTGCTGACCTTAGGCCATACTATCTGAATAAGGAGGCAGACAATGCCTACGATAAGAGCCTGTACATTTAAGGTTCCGATATTTGCTCCAATGGCTTTTACCTTATCCATGGTCTCAACTGTGGCTGTTCCTGCAGGATATGTAAGTCCGAGGAAGTCCTTGATCTGTCCGATAAGGATTGTCACAGCGATACCTGCTGTAAATCCGGTGGTGATGGTATAAGGGATAAACTTGATAAGGGTACCCAGTCTGAATACACCCATAAGGATAAGAAGAATTCCCGCAAATATTGTTGCAAGGGCCAGTCCTTCCATTCCCTTTGTTGCCACGATACCGGCAACTATTGTCGCAAAGGCTGCTGTTGGTCCGGCGATCTGAACTCTGCTTCCACCCAGGAATGAAATAATGAATCCTGCCACAATTGCTGTGTAAAGACCTTCTTCAGGTCCTACTCCTGACGCCAGAGCCAGGGCAATTGAAAGGGGAAGTGCAATGATGGCTACGATGATACCTGCCACCACATCAGAGGCGAACTGCTTTCCACTGTAGTTCTTCAGGTTGGAAAACAGCATAGGCTTCAATTTGTCTTTTGATAACATGTTACTTAAATCCTCCCATGGTTCTATAAAAAACTCTTGTTTAAACACAGTTTTTTATTATAGTCCCATTTGAATAAATGTAAAGAACTACATTAATACTTAAGGTATTTTAGGTTGTTTTTAGGTTTGCGTTGTAGGCTTATTTTCGGAGGAAAATGAAAGGAGAAAAACTGTGAAATATCGGCATGAATTAAAACACGACATAACCACATCAGACATGATAGCCATAAGACAGCGCCTTCGGGCTGTTGCCAAAGCTGATAGTCATGCCATTGACGGAAAATATCTGATCCGAAGTCTGTATTTCGATACTCCAAATGACAAAGCCCTCTACGAAAAACAGGACGGCGTCAGCAGACGAAACAAGTTCAGGATCAGGTACTACAATGGTGACAAATCCGTTATCCACCTGGAAAAAAAGTGTAAGGTGGGCGGGCTTGGCCACAAAGTAAGTGCAAGCCTTTCAGAGGAACAGGCAATGTCTATTGTTCAGGATCACATCGACTGGATGAAGGATCATGACAATGACCTTATCAGAGAGCTGTATAGCCGAATGATAAGTGAAAACCTAAGGCCAAAAACAATCGTAGATTACACAAGGGAGCCTTTTATCTACGGGCCGGGAAATGTCCGGGTAACACTGGATTACAACATAAGGACCGGACTAATGTCCACAGACTTTTTAAATCCGCAGTGCATTACTATCCCCGCAGCACAGGGAATATGCGTTATGGAAGTCAAATGGGATGAGTATCTTCCGGAGATAATAAGGGATATAGTCCAACTCCCCCACTGCAGGACAAGCTCTTTTTCCAAGTACGAAGCCTGCAGATTACCAATGATCGCCCCCAGAGCCGCAGGGTATCTGGATTGAATAATCAAAAATTATATAAAGCGAAAAGAGGAATAGAAAAATGAGTTTTAACGACATCTTTAAATCAAGCTTTCTTGAGAATGTAACAAGTATCAGTATTTTTGATATGGTCCTGGCTATGGCCCTGGCCTTCGCCCTTGGACTTTTCATCTTCCTTATATATAAGAAGACCTATCAGGGAGTTATGTACTCCTCCAGCTTTGGCGTAACTTTAGTAGCACTTACAATGATCTCAACACTTGTCATCCTGGCAGTTACAAGTAACGTTGTACTGTCCCTTGGTATGGTCGGTGCCCTTTCCATCGTTCGTTTCAGAACTGCCATAAAAGAGCCACTGGATATTGCTTTCCTGTTCTGGTCAATTGCAGTTGGTATCGTTCTTGCAGCTGGAATGATCCCTCTGGCAGTATTCGGAAGCGTTATTATCGGTATTATCCTTCTTATCTTTGTTAATAAGAAGTCTCACGTTAATCCATACATCGTAGTTGTTAGCTGCGACGGTCACGGAAGTGAAGAAAAAGCTACAGAGTTCCTTAAGTCAAAGACTATTCGCATGGTAGTTAAGAGCAAGAGCGCCCAGAAGGGTAACATCGAGCTCAATTACGAAGTACGTCTTAAGGACGACAACACAGATTTCATCAACGAGCTTTCTGATATAGCCGGTGTAAACAGTGCTGTTCTTGTAAGCTACAACGGAGAATACATGGGGTAATCTTATGTCTACACATAAAATCTTTGACAAGGTGTGCATCATTGTCATTGTAATTGCCCTTTTGGTAACAGCTCTTTTCATGACAGGAAAGGGACTTGATATCACAGCAGACAACTCGGTCAGTCTTGGATATGAAGATACACTTTTTGATGACAGCTATGTACACACAATTGATATTGAAATAGATGACTGGGATTCCTTCATCGAAACAGCAACCAGCGAAGAATACACCTCAGTTGATGTAACAATCGATGGTGAAAAGTTAAAGAACGTAGCCCTCAGAGCAAAGGGAAACACCTCTCTTACTACTGTTCAACAGCTTGACAGCGAGAGGTACAGTTTAAAGCTTGAGTTTGACCGTTTTCAGGAAAACAACACTTATCATGGTCTGGACAAGCTTTGTTTAAACAACCTGATCCAGGACTACACCATGATGAAGGATTACATAGCCTACAAGCTCATGAATGAGTTTGGGGGTGCTTCACCCCTTGTCAGCTATGTATACGTAACCATAAACGGTGAGGATTGGGGGCTTTTCCTTGCAGTAGAAGCTGTTGAGGACTCTTTCCTTGAAAGAAATTACGGAAGCACCTACGGAGATCTTTATAAGCCCGACTCCATGAGCATGGGTGGTGGCCGAGGAAACGGTGGCGGCTTCGACATGCGTGAAATGGACTTCGACCAGATGGGTATGAAGAATCCATTCGAGAAGGACAGCGATAAGGACTCGGCAGAAGGATCGGAGGAATCTGAGGATTCGAAGGATTCTGGTAAGTCGAAAAAATCCGGTAAATCAAAGGATTCTGACAAGTCGAAAGATTCCGAATCTGAGGAAAAAACTGCTGGTGATTCAGAAAATGGTGGTTTCCCAGATGGATTCTCTGGTGGCGATTTCTCAGGTGGTACTTTCGGAAGTGGTGGCCCCATGGGCTTCGGAATGGGAAGCGGCGATGCTAAGCTCCAGTACTCAGATGACGATGTAGACTCCTACTCCACCATATTTGACTCAGCTAAGACAATTACATCCTATAAGGATAAGAATCGTCTAATAAGGTCCTTAAAGAGCCTTAGTGAAGGAATTGAGAACAGCGACGCTGAAGAAATTGCTGAGGCTGTAGATGTAGACGCTGTAATCAGATACATGGTTGTTCACAACTTCGTTGTTAATGGTGATAGTTACACCGGATCCATGATCCACAACTACTACCTCTACGAAGAGGATGGACTGATGTCCATGATCCCTTGGGATTATAATCTTGCTTACGGAACCTTCCAGTCAGACGATGCTGATTCAGCAGTAAATGATCCTATTGATACGCCTTTGTCTATTACTGAAGGCAGCACTGACAGGCCAATGTTTGCATGGATCACCTCCTGTGAGGAATATACCGAGCTTTACCATGAATATTATGAGAATTTTCTCTCCCAGTTCTATGAAAGTGGATATCTCACTAACCTGATCGATACAACCTACAACATGATCAAGGAATATGTCGAGAAGGATCCCACAAAGTTCTGTGAGACCTCAGAATTCGAGACTGCGGTAGAAACCATCAAAGAGTTCGTAACCTTAAGATGCCAGAGTATAGAAGGACAGCTTGCAGGTACTATAGGTTCCACAGATTCAGAACAGGAGGCTGATCCTGATGTCCTTATCGATGCATCTTCCATCACCCTCTCTGACATGGGTTCCATGGGTGGAGGCGGCGGTCCTGGCGGCTCAGGTGGTGGCCCCGGCGGTTCCGGTGGTCCATTTGGTTCCAGCGGCCCTGGAGGCTCCGGTGGACCTGACAGTTCTTCAGCTGATAACTCAGATGATTCAAGCCAAAAATCCGGTCATGGATCAAAAGGAAGTCACAGCAGCAAGAGCCATGGAAAGAGTTCCGACAGCGATCAATCAAGCAGTCAAGATCAGAGCTCAGGAAGCTCAAAAAACAGTGATGTAACAGCTTCCTCTGATGCCACAGCAAGCTCAGAAAGTAGCAATATAACAGCTAATTCTGACAATTCAAGCGAACAAAGCAAAAACATGCCTGACTTTGCCAGTTTCGGAGGTCCTGGCGGAGAGATGCCAGACTTTGCTAGCTTCGGCGACCCTGGAGGCAACATGCCAAACTTCGGACCTACATCAAGCTTCAGCACCAAGAACCTGCTCTATCTCGGAGGATACTTACTCCTCCTTACAGGGGCAATCATCTTCGCAAAGGTATATAAGCGTAGAAAATAATAATCAATATCCGCTTTAAAGATTATAACCATCCTCAGATATCTATCAATGGACTTTCGCGGCATAAAGCCTCGCACCCTCATTCACTTAATCGAATGTCTTCAACAATGAAGTCCGGGCGCATCGGTTTATTCCACGGTTCCATTGACAGCTATCTGGGGATGGTTTTTTAGTCATTAAGCGGGTATTGATTAAGGAATTCCTATCTAAACAATGTCCACATTATGGAATCAATTTAGGCTGGAATTGGCATGAAAGCCGGGCTGCATGACCTGAGATTGCTATTTGGAAAAGGTTAGGTAGGCTAAAGTCGGCTTAGGCTCTTGCCTACATAACCTTTTCAATATGCTGACTAAAAGCCATGCTCCGAGGTGAAGTCCTACATGACATGCCTTTGCTATTTGGAAAATGTTAGGTAG
>CAMVRW010000169.1 GCA_947169985.1 uncultured Butyrivibrio sp.
AGCAGTGGAAGATCACCGACGAGGACTGGAGAAACCGCGAAAAATGGGATCTTTACGAGACAGCCATCGACGAGATGATTGCCAAGACCAGCACCACTTTTGCTCCCTGGTATGTCCTTGAATCTGTGGACAAAAAGTATGCCCGAATAAAAGCTCTGAAGATCGTTATCGAAGAGATCAAAAAAGCTCTGGATGAGTGTCGTTAAATAATAGGGAGATCAGCCATGTCTGAGATAAAACGGTTCGAACGCAAATTAAACGAAGAAGCTATAGTTGAGATAACAGAATCTTTCGGAACATGGCTGGCAGAGAAAAAGGTAAAGAGCAAAAACCGCACCATCTTTATGCTTGAATCTATTCTCCTTGACCTGAATACCCATTTTGAAGATGAGCATGATATAACTGTCCTTTTGGTCAAAAGATTTGGCCGCTTCACTATCAAAGTCTTATATAGTGGGGAATCTTTCAATCCTTCCAATGATGACGTAAGCCCTCAGACAAGGTTCTACCTTGAAAACCTGGGACTTGTTCCATCCTGGAGCTACAAAAAAGATCTCAACGAGATTTCTCTTGAGGTCCCTAAAAATCCCATGAAAGATGAGAGCCTTCTGATATTGGCTGCCATTGCTGCCATCATCTCAGGGATCCTTTTGCCCCTGCTGCCTGGGGACATAGTATCATTCATCTCTCAGTATATACTTCAGACTCTTGCAGATGTGTTCATGAACCTGCTCTTTGTCTTTGCAGGACTGCTCATCTTCTTCTCAATCCTGTCAGGAATATGCGGAATGGGAAGCGTCTCTGATCTTACATACTAAAGGAAAATATATGATGTCCCGGACTATGCTGGAATCTGCAGCTGCATCCTTTGTGTGCACCTTTGTCCTTATACCCTTCTATAAATTTACATATGGAGAGTCCGGAAGCGGAGGCGGCCTTGAGGAAATCTACTCACTGATTACCGCCATCATCCCATCAAATCCCATTACTCCTTTCATTGAAGGGAATATGCTACAGGTATGCATAATAGCCATAATTACTGGAACTGTTATGATCATCCTCGGAAACAGAGTCGATCAGGTAAAGATCTTTGCTTCCCAGTGCAGTTCTTTATTCCTCAGTATTGTTGAAGCCGTATGTAAGTTGCTGCCCATATACATTTACGCAAGCCTTACTATACTGTTCGTCCAAAACGGCATCGGGATGATCCTTACCCTGTGGAAGCCCATCGCCGTGTGCATCGGAATAAACGCAGCTCTGGCACTTATCAGGATGTTAATGGTAAGCTTCAAATACAAGATAAGCCTGCCTGTTCTCTTTAAGAAAATTTACCCCACTTTCATCATCGCACTTACCACAGCATCTTCCATGTCAGCATTCAGTACATCCCTTGAAGTCAATGAAACCAAGCTGGGCATTGATAAAAGCTACAACAATTTTGCCACACCATTAAAAATCTCATGCATGGCCTGACGATACAGGTATCTCTCATCGTTATAATATATTATCTTACAGAATACAGCGGTGTTCCCATAAGTCCTTTCTGGTTCATAAGCGTCTGGATCATCGCTGTCCTTATAGAACCGGCAATACCACCGATTTCAGGGGGGACCGCTTGTCTGTGTCGGCATCATCATGGATCTGTTTGGTATACCCAGATCAGCTCTTGTTCTGGCAGCAACGCTTTCTCTTTTATTTGACTTTATCATGACGGCATCAAAATCCGTTCTTATACATATGGATGTAATAGAAGAAGCAGACCATTTTGGCCTGCTTGATCTTGATGCGCTTCGAAAAGCTGATAATAAGTAATGGCTTAGCAGCGTTTGTTTACTCCATCTCTATTTTGAAAATGTTGCTGAAGTAAGTCTCATATTTTTCCCCTTATACTTCCACGAAGAGATTGTTTAGATTAAAACTGCTGGTATATACAACATTTTTTGAAAGCTTCATTATCATTTTGATACCAAACCCGCTATCCGGGGCGGTACCTTCGCCGACCTTCTCGTAGTAGCGGGAAGGGTCAAAGTGCCTGCAGTTATCCTTTATGCTAAGTTTGGTGGTCTCTCGTGAGCGGATGAGCTTGACTATCATGCTATTGCGATGCCCCGGGACAAAGCCGTGCACTACGGTATTTTTGACCATCTCCTCGACGAAAAGAGAAAGATATGTGCTTTTTCTTTTTTCCATTCCCTTATCCATGCAATAGCGGTAGACCTTTTCGGAAGCTTCCATGCCCTCTTCAAGGCTGTTTATATTAAATGTTAGAAAATCATCCTTACTGATATCATATTTTTTCGGAGAAACAAGCATCATAAACACGAAATTCGAAACAAGGGCCATGGTATAGCAAACCGTGTATGATACGAAGAGCCCGTCAGATCCCATGATTCTTGTAAGGATCCAGGCAAAGCCGCAGCAGTAGACCACATTTGTAAGGATATTGGTGACGGATGTATACCTGGGACAGCCGATTGCCTGTACATATTTTTTCAGGATACACTGAAGAATGTCAGGGACAAGGCAAAGGGCAGTGATCGACAGTGCTCTTGCGGCCATAGTGATATATACAGCCTCATCTGCCTTGATGAATAGCCTTGAGATCGGTACCCGGAAAAAGAATGTGAGCACCGTTATAAGGCACATGACCACTGCTCCGGAAATTGCAGCACCGGTCAAAAGAGATTTTGCACCGCTTTCGTCTTTTTCACCGTAGAGGACGCCTTCCAGCAAAAGAATTGCTTCTCCCCAGCCGCTTATGAGCACGTCCGTAACAACAGCAAAGTTGTTGGCTACCAGAATGCTGACAAGTACCCCTCTGTCCATTCCGCTAAGTACCAGGGCATTCATAATGGCCGACCTTATAACAAGGCTTCCAAAATATGTAAGGCTTGGGGTTCCGTTTTTTATTATCTCTAAGACGTAGTGAGGCCTGAAGCTCTTAATTGAAAGATGGAACATTTTAGATTTATTCAGAAAATAGATCAGCATGTAAATAAATGCGACGATGTTTGAAAACGAGGTGGCAAGCGCCATTCCCGTGATACCCATCTTAAAGACGAAGATATTTGCCACATTTCCCAGGGCATTGGTTATGAGCATGCTGACGGAAGCATAAATTAGTACGTTTTCATCGCCCTCAAGCATCAAAACACACATGAGAACATCAAGAAGAAAGATTTCCGGTATACCGGGGGCGTAGCCTCTTAAGTATCCCGACATATCCCGGATCTGACCGGGGACTTCAGCGCTTGCTCCAAGAAGAAGTGATAATTGTCCCGCAAAAACAAACACCAAGACGCCGATAGCTATGGATGCCACTGCGGCCATGCAGGCTGCGGTGCAAAGAACCTGTTCAGCCTCCCTGATCTTACCCCTTCCCATGAAATGGGAGCATGTGATCTGGGTTCCCTTGGAAAACAGGCAGCTTGCTGCAATCAAAAAAAGAGCTGACCGGAAGAAACAGAGCATAGACCTGCAGAGCCTCTGCACCGTAAGCCTGTCCTGTCATGATCGTATCGATCAGCTGATTACAGGGCATGATCAGGTTGATGACGATATTCACCACGACCATCTGCCTGAAAAGCCCGTTCATGATATCGTTTTGTCTGCTTTTTGTTTTTATTTTATTCCCCTCATATGCAGAACGTCTTTCCGTTCACGAACCTACTGTATATTATAACATACCCCTTTATGCTAAAAATATTAAGAGTCACTAAACTTAAAATGTTGGCGGTCGGGTTAATACGACCTGTTTTAAGGTGAACATTTTAATTCTTAATTAACGATATTTCTTGGAGTTCCGTTCATCCAGCCTTGAATGTTTTTCTTAACTTCATCAAGGCATCTTTTTCTTGCCTCTGTGCTGGCCCAGGCAAGATGAGGTGTGACGATGAGGCGCCCACTATCCTGGATCTTAAGAAGTTTAGAGTCTTTAGCCATAGGCTCAGGATTTAGTACATCAAGTCCTGCAGCCCTGATGGTGTCATTTGCAAGGGCTTCATAGAGGTCATCTTCTACCACCACTGCTCCTCTTGCTACATTTATAAGGATGGCTGTTTGTTTCATTTTCGAAAAAGCCTCTTTGTTAAAGAGATCTCTTGTCCTGTCGCTAAATGGGCAGTGAAGAGAAATAATATCTGATCTTGTCAGCAGTTCATCAAAGCTTACCTGCTCATAGTCTGTACAGTCGCTGTGGCCTGATGATGCATAGAAGATCACATGTGCTCCAAAGGCTGTTGCAATCTGAGCTACCTTCCTTCCGATATTACCCATACCGACAATTCCATAGGTCTTGCCTGCAAGCTCCTCGTAAGGAATGTCCAGACAACAGAAATGCTCCTGGTTTGCATAATCACCAGACTTAACAAACTCATCATAGTGGCGAAGATTCTCCATGAGATAAAAAAGCATTGCAAAGGTGTGCTGTGCAACTGAGTCTGTAGAGTAGTTGACCACATTGGCAACCTTAACGCCATGTCTGTCGCAGGCAGGAATATTGGCATTGTCATAACCTGTTGCAAACTCACATATAAGCTCAAGGTCCGGCGCATCATCAAGGAGCTTGTCTGTGATCTGGCTCTTATTTATAACCAGCACATTGGCGCCTTTAAGTCTTTCTTTTGCATTCTCTTCTGTTACCTTGTCGTCGTAATAAGTTACCTCACCAAGCTCATCATATATGGTGTAGTCCATGTCTGTTCCGACACTGTCCTTATCTGCAATAACAATCTTCATGATTTTCTCCTTAGTGTGAATTGTCCTGTTCATGGTATTATAACATTATATTTACAGCAAATATGTGGATTTGTTGTGACATTGGATTTGTTTTTCATAGAATTTTATTATGTGAGGTATCAATAAACGAGAATGATCATCCAGACAGGCTCCCGCACTGACATTCCCGCCTTCTACGCCGACTGGTTTGCTGAGAGGCTAAAGGAAGGCTTTGTCTATGTGCGAAATCCCTACAACATGACATATGTGACCAAGTACATACTGCACCCTTCAGTGGTGGACCTTATAAGCTTTTGCTCCAAGAATCCGGAGCCAATGCTTAAGTACCTTGACCTGCTAAAGCCCTACGGGATGTACTGGTACGTCACCATAACAGGCTACGGAAGAGACATAGAGCCGGGCGTCCCTGATATTCCGGATGTTATAGAGACATTCAAGAAATTATCTGGCTTTGCCGGCGTCGATTCCATGGGATGGCGCTATGATCCCATCTTTCTTGATGAGAAGTATACAAGAGATTATCATCTTGAGAAGTTTGAAGAGATTGCTACTGCCCTGGATGGCTATACCCAGACAGCAGTGATCAGTTTTATAGATATCTACCAGAAGGTAAAAAAGAATTTCCCTGAGGCTACTGCCCTTGAAAAGGCTGACCGCCTATACCTCGGGGAGCATATGACCAGGATAGCAAAAGACCATGGCATGACCCTTCGCCCCTGCAGCGAAGGAACAGAGCTTGCCCAATTTGGAGCAGACTGCAGCGGCTGCATGACCCAGCCCATCTACGAAAAAGCTCTCCACACCAAGCTGGACTTCCCAAAGATCAAGAACGCCAGAACTTCCTGCGCCTGCTTTCTTGGAAATGA
>CAMVRW010000170.1 GCA_947169985.1 uncultured Butyrivibrio sp.
TTTGCTTCATGAGCTTTACACTGGGCCTTGACCTTGGAGTTGTAATGGCAAAGGGTGTTGTCTTCGGTGTTATCGGATGCGTAACAATCCTGCCAAGTATGGTCCTTATTTTCGACAATCTTATAGAGAAGACAAAGCACAAACCACTTATGCCTGAGTTTGACAGGATCCCTAAGTTTGTTGCAAAGCATTACCTTGCCTTCTTTGCAATCTTCCTGGCACTGCTCTTACCGGCAATATATGGTAACAACCACACTTCAGTTTATTACGACTTAACACAGACACTTCCAAAGAGTCTTGAGAGTGTACAGGGTGCTGACAAGGTGGATGAGAAGTTCGATATGAACTCAGCATACATGCTCCTTGTGGACAAGAATCTGGATACAGCTTCAATGAATGAGATGATAAAAGAGCTTGAGGCTACAGACGGAATCCTTTCTGTACTTGGAGTTGATTCAATTGTCGGACCTGCTTTCCCAAGAAACTTCATCCCTGAGGATCTTTTAAATGATCTGGAGAGCGATGAATGGAAGATGGTTCTTTTAACAACTGATTACAAGATAGCTTCCGACGAGATCAACGCTCAGATCGCAAATGTTGACAGTATCGTAAAGAGCTATGATCCAAAGGCTATGGTTGTAGGTGAGGCTCCATGTACAAAGGACCTTATCAATATCACAAACCATGACTTCCAGGTGGTAAACTTCGTTTCCATCGGACTGGTATTCCTTATCATCGCCTTTGTACTTAAGTCTGCATCACTGCCATTTATCCTGGTAGCGGTCATCGAATTTGCGATCTTCGTAAACATGGGACTTCCGTACTACACAAAGACCACCATTCCTTTCATTTCATCGGTGGTAATCGGAACAATACAGCTTGGAGCCACTGTTGACTATGCGATCCTTATGACAACAAGGTTCCTGAATGAGAGAAATGCAGGCCACGACAAGAAAGAGGCTACACTCATAGCTCTTTCCACCAGCATGAAGTCAGTAATTGTCAGTGCTCTTAGCTTCTTCGCAGCAACCTTTGGCGTTGGACTTATTTCCAGCATCGATATGATCGGATCACTGTGCATGCTCATGGCAAGGGGTGCCATCATCAGTATGTTCACTGTTCTTCTGGTTCTGCCGGCGATGTACATGATATTCGACAAGCTCATTATGAGAACAACCTTCGGTATGAATGTTCAGGAAAAGACAGATCATCACACCAATGGAATGTTCCACAGACATAAGGTTGCATAAATCGCAGCCACAATAGAGGAGGAAAAAGTAATGATCAGAAAGAACTTAATGAAATCACTATCAGTTATAATGGCTGCCATGCTTGCAGTAATGACAGTAGCATGTGGCAAGGCCGGAACTGAAGCGGGTGCAGCAATAGAGACAGCTGCTCAGGTTCAGGAGACAGATGTCGTAGAACAGACAATAGCAACTGCAACACAGATCGCAGGAACAGAGTCAGAGGCAGGAAAGGTTGAGACTGTATACGTTACAGCTGATGCTAACGGAGCAGTAAACGACGTAATAGTAAGTGAGTGGCTCAAGAACGTAACAGCTTCTTCAGAACTTGCTGATACTACAGAGCTTAAGGACATCGTAAACGTTAAGGGTTCAGAAACCTTCACAGATAACGGTGACGGAACACTCACCTGGAATGCAGATGGTTCAGATATCTACTATCAGGGAACTACAGACAAGCAGCTTCCTGTAAGCATGAAGATCACTTATACTCTTGATGGAAAAGAGATTGCTCCTGAGGAACTTGCAGGAAAGAGCGGAAAAGTTACTATCCATTTTGAGTATGAGAACAACGCAAAGCAGACTGTAAATGTAAAGGGCAACGATATTGAGGTTTACACACCATTTGCTGTTGTTTCAGGAATGCTTCTGGATTCAGACAAGTTTACAAACGTTGAGATCTCAAATGGTAAAGTTATCTCCGATGGTGGCAAATATGTGATCATGGGTGTTGCAACACCAGGCCTTAAGGAGAGTCTTGATATCTCTGATGAGAATTGGGATAAGTTGGAGGATGCAGATGAGATCAAAGAGAAGCTTTCAAATTCCTTCGAGATCACTGCTGATACTACAGACTTCGAGCTTGGTATGACTATCACAATGGCAAGCTCAGATCTCCTTTCAGACTTCGGCCTTTCAGATCTCACAGATTCAGATGAGGTAGAGAAGATCAAGGACGACATGGGCGAGCTCAGAGATGGTTCAGGTAAGCTTGTTGATGGAACAAAGACCTTAAAGGATGGCACAACAGAGCTTAGAGATGGTACTGGAAAGCTCTATAACGGTACAACAGATCTGGCTGATGGAGCTAAGAAGCTCTACAGCGGAGCAACAGAGCTTTCAGACGGAACAGCAAAGCTTCTTGATGGAACAGGTTCTTTATCAGACGGAGCTGCAAAGCTCTACGATGGAACAGGATCTCTTAAGGATGGAACAGTATCCTTAAAGGATGGTACAGAAAAACTCTACAAGGGCGTTAAGGATTATACAGACGGAGCAGCTCAGATAAATGCAGGCGCAGGCCAGCTGGCTGGTGGTATTGCCAAGGCAAAGGCTGGATCTGATCAGCTCCTTGGTGGCATGCAGCAGAAAGACCTAAAGACAAATGCCAACAAGCTTGTTCAGGGCGGAACTCAGATCAGCTCAGAGCTTAGCAAGTTCGGCACAGCAGTAGATGCCATCACAACTTTGAAGGGAATGTATGACAGCCTTTCAGCAGCAGAAGCATATCTTACAGGAGACGGAGAGCTTTCAGCAGCTGCGGTTTCTGGTCTTGCTATTGCAACAAATGGTAAGGTTTCTTCAGCTGAGACTGCTGCAGCACTCAAGGGTGCTAAGAGCCAGGTAGAAGATGGTGCTAATACTCTTCAGGCAGGAGCGTCACAGCTTTCGAAAGGCGCTGGCGATTTAAGCACAGGCTTGAGCCAACTTAATTCTTTGCTTAATGGGGAAGCTAATGCAGCGCCTACTGCTTCAACCGAGACAGTCACACAGACTGAGAACTATGAAGAGAACGTAGTTGATGCTGAGTTTGGTGAAGTTAAAAAGGACGAAGCACAGCCTGTAGAAGAACAGCCAGTAGTTGAAGAGACTGTTGAAGAGAAGACAGAAGAAGAAAAGGCTGTAGAAGAGAAGGCTGTAGAAGAGAAGGCTGTAGAAGAGGAACCTGTAGAAAGCGTAGATACACTCACATCTTCTTTCGTAATGGTTACAGCTCCTGTAGGTTCTGGGGAAGTAACTCCTGAAATGCTTCTGGAGTCCAAGGCACCAACAAATAACAGCGAAGAGTCAATTACACTTACCGGCGATGATCTTGATAAGTATCAGAATTTCCTTGATAACTACGATGCTTACATGAATTATCTTAATAATAAGGCTAAATACGATAATTACGATGCACTTCAGTACAAGTGTCAGGTTATGGAAGGTCAGCTTGATAAAATAAAAGGTAGCGTTGGACAGCTTTCAGCTGGAGCAAGCGCTCTTTCCACAAGCTCACAATCCCTTGCAGAAGGTGCAACTAAGCTTCAGGAAGGAATCCCTTACTATGGTTCTTACAATCAGGCCCTTGGTTCAGTACAGGGAATGAAGGGAGTTATCAAGACCATTCTTGCTAAGGTAAGCATTGATCCTGATAATTACGATCCTGCAACAGTTGAGACACTTAAGCAGAAGTTCGCTCTTATTCAGCAGTTCACTGATGGAAGCGTTCAGCTGGCAGCCGGTGTTGACTCAATCTATGATGCAACAGCAGCAATCAATTCAGGCCTTGGGGAGCTTCAGACCGGTGCAAATACTCTTGCAGCAGGAACCAAGAAGCTTACTTCAAACAATGACAGCCTTGTTTCCGGAGCTTCCCAGCTCAATGACGGTGCTGCTAAGCTGGATGACGGAGCAGGACAGCTCAAGGATGGTGCAGGACAGCTTAAGGATGGCGCTGGTCAGCTTAAGGACGGCGCAGGTCAGCTCAATAGCGGAGCACATGAGCTCTCAGACGGAGCAGGAAAGCTCAGCAACGGAGCAAACGACCTTAACAGCGGAGCAAAAGAGCTTAACGATGGTGTTATCACTCTTGATGATGGCGTAAAGGAACTTCTTGACGGCGTTTGCAAGCTGGACAAGGAAGGAATCCAGAAGCTCTATGAAGCATTTGATGGAGATCTTACAGAATTTGCAGACAGAATGACAGCTATTCAGGAAGCTGCAAAGGAGTACAAGTCCTTTGGCGGATCAAATGATGATGTGAACAGCAGCTGAAAGTTCATCATCAAGCCGAACAGCATTAAGGATCTTTGATATATTATCCTCTCTATGTAAAACAGGGGGACGGTGTGGTGATCACATCGTCCCCCTGGCTTCATTTTATTTAACTATTTAGCACCTCTCAATGGCACTCAGAATATCCTTGTTCTGATAAGGCTTTGTTACAAACTCACAGGCTCCCAGTGCCTCGGCTTCAGCTCTCTTTTCGTTCTGGCCGGCAGCAGAAAGGATGATCACCTTTGCGTCCGGATCAAATTCTTTTATGAGTTTTAAGGACTCAAGGCCGTTCATTTCTGGCATTGTGATATCCATTGTAACCACATCGGGCTTAAGCTTCTTGTAGAGCTCAAATCCTTCTTTTCCATCTATGGCCTGTCCGGCAACGGTGTAGCCCTTTACTTCAAGCATATTTACCAATAATCTTCTTGAAACGCTGGAATCGTCAACTACAAGTACACTCTTCATGGTGCGACCTCCATAAATAAGTTTTGCCCAAAGCTCAATTCTTATGGATATATTTTATCACGATTTCGTCAATAAAATAAATCATATTATAATCATTCAGGTAATGTCAATGAAACGGACTTCTGAAAAAGCTCCCTGAGGATACTCGGAGCAGACACTTAGCTGATAATCTCCGATTATATGGCTGGAAAAACGGAGCTTTTCACAGTCATAGTCCTTTGTTCGGGCCCTTACTTCCCCTGCCTCGCTGTACATTTCAATCTGCTTAGGAACCAGGGCTATCCCCATTCCGCTGTGTTTCATTACGCTTTCTTTCAGGGTCCACAATCTGGTGTAGGCCCACTCTATAGGGAGATTACTGGCAAAAGAAAGATCCACGTCATTATAGACATAGTTGATCAGGGTATCCTTGAACACTCTGCACTTTTCTATGTCCACTCCGATCTCTTTATCCGAGATACCGAGGGCTACCAGATCCCCAGAGTGGGAAATGTTGAAAAACACATCCTTGATATATGGCTTTTCCCGGCCTTTGTAGCAAAGCTCATAATCTTTTATTCCGGCCTCCTCCAGAGCTTTATATAAAAGGATTCCGGCACCAAGGGAAAGGCGCTTGCTTTTTTCAGGTTTAAAGGTATCTATTTTGTTTTTTCTTGTCTCATCCATCCTGTCATACCAGGTCATAAAGCTCTTTTCATCGGTAAGGACGGATACGTCTAAAAGATAAAGTTGATTAGTTATGGACATTTCTTTTCCTTCGAATTATATGTTGTTACCATTCACGGTTTGGGGAAGCGATGCCCACAGGGAAGGGGAGAGTCTGG
>CAMVRW010000171.1 GCA_947169985.1 uncultured Butyrivibrio sp.
ATTGCGGATCCTGATGCTGTTTGCCTCCATGTACTCATCCACCTGCTGCCTGATGGAAGGATTTATCCTGTTGCCAAAAAACTCCAGGGTCTGAGCACCTTCATCGGTGATCTCAAGATAAGTTCTGTTAGCCATGGTCTTTTCGCTGATAAGGGACTGGGAGGCAAGTTCACTGAATACCTCCTGCAGCGTCAAGAAATTCGTATACTCTTTTTCCAGGATAAAATCATAGATCTGGGACTTGGAAAGAGGTACATCGCTGCGCTTTAGCATGTACAGAACTATCATCTTATAAAGGGTCAGGTACTGGGAACTCAATTTAAAATTACTCCAATCAATCTACTACGTGTGCCTTTACAGCGGCGCTTATTACATCTGCAACTCTTGGATCAAAGGCCTCAGGAAGAATGTTCGTATCGCTAAGCTCCTCCTCGGGGACCAGTGAAGCCAGTGCCACCGCTGCAGCCAGTTTCATATCATCTGTTATCTGTTTAGCCCTTGCTTCCAGCGCACCCTTGAAGATACCTGGGAAAACAAGAACGTTATTGACCTGGTTAGGGAAATCGCTTCTGCCTGTTCCGATGACTCTTACTCCTGCTTCCTTTGCCAGGTCAGGCATGATCTCAGGAACTGGATTGGCCATGGCGAACATGATTGCATCCTTATTCATCTGGGAAGCCATTTCCTTTGTAACAATTCCAGGTGCTGAAACACCTACAAAGACATCTGCTCCCTTAAGGGCATCAGCCAGGGAACCTGTGAGCTGGTCAGGATTTGTCACATCCATCATCTTCTTTTGCATCCAGTTAAGGTCCTCGGAGTTCTTATGAAGGATTCCGGATTTATCGCACATGGTCACGTTCTTAAAGCCATAGGTCAAAAGAAGTCTTGTAATAGCAATTCCTGCGCTTCCTGCTCCGTTTACAACTACCTTGCAGTCCTCTTTCTTCTTGCCAACAACCTTAAGTCCGTTGATGATTCCTGCCAGGACAACAATGGCTGTACCGTGCTGATCGTCATGGAACACGGGAATGTCCAGTATCTCTTTTAACCTCTCCTCGATCTCAAAGCATCTTGGAGCTGAAATATCCTCCAGGTTGATGCCGCCAAAGCCGGGAGCAAGATAAGTCACAGCCTTGATGATCTCCTCAGTGTCCTGAGTATCTAAGCAGATAGGCACTGCGTTGACTCCGCCAAACTCCTTGAAGAGAACTGCCTTGCCCTCCATAACAGGCATTGCTGCGTAAGGACCGATGTTTCCAAGTCCAAGAACAGCGCTTCCGTCAGAAACAACTGCAATTGTGTTGGACTTAATGGTGTATTTGTAGGCAAGCTCTTTATCCTGTGCTATAAGCTTACAGGGCTCTGCAACTCCGGGTGTGTAGGCCAGTGCCAGGTCCTCTCTGGTCTTGACCGGTGCCTTGGATGTTGTGAGCAGCTTCCCTTGCCACTCTTCATGAAGCTTCAGTGCTTTCTCTGCGTTTGTCATTACTTTACTCCTCCACTAACTAGAACGTTTTCCCAACTATATCATAGGCAAAAGAAATTGTTTCGTTTCTCTTGTCTGTGTCGATGTATTTGAACACATTCCAGATCTGTTTCTTTCCTCCACCGGTGGTCTGAAGTCCCAGAGCAAGGCCCAAAGCGGCTATCTCATCCTCTGCATCCGTCTGCCTGGAGAGCATAAGGGCATCGATATAGCCGTTCTGCTCCATCTTCACGTAAGCATAGGCAAAGGCTGCTGCCTGCAGTGCCTGACCGGAGGATGAAGAATAACCGATCTCACTAAGAATGATGGATCTGACATTTCCTGATGTATCAAGCATGAAGTCCTTTTTCATGTAATTGGTTAGAACCTCAAGGTTATCCATGGTGATACATGGTGTGGATTCTGTATGATTTACATATTTGGAGGACTTCCAAAAAGCGGTATTTCCGTTGGGGAATGAGTATGGGTGGGCAGCAAGGCCCCAATCAATATTGCCATACTCCGACAGGGAAGTTGCAAAGATGTCCAAAAGGTCTTTTGCATCATAATCTCCTGTCTTCTCGGTATTATAGGTCCAGCGCTGGTCCACGGACATGTAGACTTTGGCTGCTGAATTCTGGCTGAGAACGGAGTTGTAGAACACCCTGAAGGCCCTTGCAAAGGCGATGGTGTAGGTGTTTACATCCGTATACTTCATGTAATTATACTCGCGTCTGGCATTTACTTCATTGGCAAAAATCCACATACTTACATTGCCATGACCTGATCCTGAGTATCGATTTGCCAAAAAGCTTCCAACAGCTGCAATAGCCTTGACGCCTCTGTCTTCCGCAGCGTTGAACATGTAATAGGGCGCTGTAGAGCCGCTTCTTGCGCTTGGATGAGTAAACTCGGGATATGTGGAGGTGCTGGCATTGTTAAGCACGATTGCTGCAACATCAATACCCATGTGGTTGAGACGCTTGAACAGATTGTCATAATCGTTCATGATCTGGGAGTTGAAATGATAGGTAACTCCGCCGTAGGTATAAGGGATTCCCCCGGAAGTAACAAGGATGTGACTTAAGGGAATATTGTAGGTAGCGTACTCGCAGCCAAGCTCAGAAAGCTCATTGATACGCAGAGGATCCGGAAGTATTCCCTTAATGGAATCATGTGGCATTCCTGCGTAGCAGTAGCCTGCGCAGGCCTCAGGGTTTGTAATGTACTTTGCGTGGCTGACGGTGACATACTCGTCATTTAGCTTAACTGCGACCTGGAACTTGGAGAACAGTCTTGAGTTTGCTGTGCCCTTATTAAGATCCAGGCTAAAAGAGGTATCATCACTCTTATATATCTTGGCGATGGGCTCACTGTCTTCAGAAAGAGAGTCCTCGTAGGTAGCTTCCTCAAAAAGGTAATAGTACTTGTCGTCACTCTTCGGGATGCCCTCGGACTTTACAGAGATCTGCACCCTGGAGGAATCCACGATCCTGCTCTCGATTGTGGCAAACTCTGCTGTGTTTTCAGGAGTCATATCCACCATGGCAGGACGCATGGAAAGAGCTTTCGATACCTCTTTTCCTGCTGCTATAATGGCGTCTATGGTGTCGGTGCTGATATATTCGGAGTTCTTCTCCTCCTCTGCCTCCATAGAAGCCTCAAAGATCGCCTCCTGTTCCTCCTTGGTCACTGTCTGCTCCTGGGAGCTGTTGTTGCCACTTATAAGGAGCCAGGTCACCAGGGTACCAACCAGTATAAGGGAAGCCAGAGCACCGGCGCCGGCGTATATCACTACTCTTCTGTTATGGCGTGCCTTTTTACCTGTGTATCTTTTGCGTTTCTTGTTTTCCATTTATCCCTCATAAAAAAAGACAAAGCGCTTTTTATTGATCTCTTTCGCGGAGCCTCTTCATGTGCTCCTTTATCCTGACTTCATACCCGTTCCCAGAAGGGTTGTAGAACTCTTTTCCATTGAGCTCGTAGGGTAAGTACTGCTGTTTAACGTAGTTGTCAGGGTAATCGTGGGAATACTTGTACCCAATGCCATGCCCAAGCTTGGCTGCTGACTTGTAGTGGGCATCCTGAAGATGAGGCGGGATTGGAAGATTCCCTGTCTGCCTCACTGTGGCAAGGGCGTCATCTATGGCAACAATGGATGCATTGCTCTTTGGCGCCGTTGCAATATAGGAAGCTGCCTGAGCCAGTGTTATCCGAGCCTCCGGCATTCCAAGCCTCTCAACTGCAAGTGAGGCTGCCACCGCCACCTGAAGTGCCTGGGGATCTGCATTTCCCACATCCTCCGAAGCACAGACCATCATTCGCCTTACTATAAATTTAGGATCCTCTCCCGCATTCAGCATCCTGGCCAGGTAATACACCGCAGCGTCAGGATCTGACCCCCGCATGCTCTTTATAAAGGCTGAGATGGTGTCGTAGTGGTTATCGCCGTCCTTGTCGTATCTGGCGACCTTCTTCTGTATACATTCCTGGGCCACCTCTCTGGTGATATGGATAAGCCCGTCTTCACTTCTGTCTGTGGTAAGGATGCCCAGTTCAATGGCGTTCAGCGCATGTCTCGCATCCCCGTCAGCGATATCCGCCAAAAACTCCTCAGCGTCTTTTTCAAGAACCGCTTTATAGGCTCCCATGCCACGCTCTGTATCTGTAACAGCCCTGTTCAGCAATATCTTGATATCATCGCTGGTCAGTGGCTTAAGTTCGAAAATAATGGACCTGGAAATAAGCGCCCCGTTCACCTCAAAGTAAGGATTCTCAGTGGTAGCTCCCACAAGAACCACAGTTCCATCCTCAACAAATGGAAGAAGATAGTCCTGCTGTCCCTTATTGAAGCGGTGTATCTCGTCGATGAAAAGAATCGTCTTCTTCCCATACATTCCCTGGTTATCCTTGGCCTTATTCACCACCTCTTCCATGTCCTTTTTGCCGGCAATGGTGGCATTGATCTGTGTAAATTCTGCTTTGGTGGTATTTGCGATGACCTTCGCCAGGGTGGTCTTACCTGTCCCCGGAGGTCCATAAAGAATGATGGAACTTAGCTTATCTGCCGAAATTGCACGATAAAGAAGCTTGTCCCGGGCTATAATGTGCTGCTGCCCAACAACCTCATCAAGGGTCCTGGGGCGCATCCTGGCGGCAAGCGGAGATTCTTTTTCCATATTGCTCTCGCGCATATATTCAAATAAGTCCATAGCATAACAATTCTACTATTTTTAGGCAGAAATTGGAAGGGTAGTTTTCCAATGGCGTGGGAGCATCCTAATTTCTTGATCTTACTGAGTAATAGTGATGTCTGTAGATGTCATTTCTATGGTAATGGTGCCATCGCGTGTCAAATAGGTAGTAACGGAGTTCTGGGCGAGGATATCCAGTACCTCCTGGTCTTCCGGGTCTGATTTACTTGAGGTTATGATGGCATATTCAGGATTGACATATTCGATGAGGGCTGCAGAGTTTTCTGCGTATCTGCCGTGGTGAGGTACTTTGAGGATTGTGGACTGAAGGTCTTCTGTAGCCAAGAGTTCTTCTATTCTCTCTGCCTCCGCATCTCCTGCAAAGAGCATGGAATTCTCTCCAAGAGTCACTTTGATTACAATAGAAGAGTTGTTGCTGGTCTTTTCAGAGTACTTTTTTCTGGCAGGTGGATATATGGTAAAAGAAATATCTCCTACATGAAAGGATGTAACCTCAGACACTTCTGTTTCCTGAAGGCCTGCATTTTTCAAAGCAATCAGGTAGTTAGTGATATCGTCTGACACCTTGCTGTGATAGGTGGTGTATACAGTTCCCACTTCAAAATTATCCAGGATGTGATCTGCGCCGCCTACATGATCCTTGTCGAAATGAGTTATGATCATCTCGTCAATTCGTGTGACGCCCTGTTCATTCAGAAAATTCAGAAGCCTGTCAGACTTACTGTCAAGACCAGTATCTATGATGGTCACGTGATCATCCGTCATCAGGATAAAGGCATCCGCCGCTCCTGCTTTAAGGCAAGTGATGGTGAGGGTTGTTTCTGCATCATTGTTCTGGCCGCATCCGCTACATAAAGTTGAAATTAGCAGCA
>CAMVRW010000172.1 GCA_947169985.1 uncultured Butyrivibrio sp.
CAGTTCCTGTCTTATCCTGGAGAGTTACGGAATAATACTCCTTTCCGTTCTTGGTAGTTGCTGACTGTTTGTGTTTGCACATGTAGATGTCAGCGATTCTGTCTCCGGTTTTAAGATCCTTGATAAACTTCATAAATAAATCCTCATTTCTAATACTTAATTATGTGTGGCACTTGTTAAAGTCGCCTCTATTTCAAGGTCAATGTATTCATTGGGACCTTGTCTTTTTACTGAAAAGGTTGCCGTATCCTCAGGCGAGCACCCTGAAAGCTTGGTCACAAGCTGCTCGTAGGTACTGACTTCCTGCCCGTTTATGGAGGTTATGATATCTCCACTCTGGATTCCTGCCTGCATGGCAGGGCTTCCAAGCTCCGTCTGGATAACGTAAGCTCCAGCAGGAATGCTTTCAGATTCCTGTACATCCGCAGGAATTGTTGCTCCATGAACTCCAAGATAGGCTCTGTTGCAGCCATTTGAAAGATCCTCAATAAGGCTCTTTAGCTCAGTGATACCTATGGCACAGATGTGATTCTGCAAATCCTCTGTGTTGTAGGACATGTCTATGATACCAATGACCTGTCCATTAAGGTTGGTCAAAACTCCTGTACCCTTTGTACTTCCATAAATATCAGTAGTAAGCAGCTTGTAGTATGAGTCTTCCAGTCCAAGAGCTGTCTTCTCCGATGTAATGATTCCGTAGGATATTGAGTCCTGAATTCCGATAGGGCTTCCCGCTGCTATAACAGGAATTCCCGTCAGAGTACCTGTATTGGAACTTCCAAGAGTTGCCGTGGAAACCTTGTCCCTGGTGCTCTCTGTAAGTGTGGCCCTTCTAACCGTAATGACACTAAGGCCCGTGATATCATCAGAAAGGCTTAGCTCTGCTGTGGCAACCGCACCATTACAGAAGGTAACCCTTATGCTCTCCGCCTCAGCAATTGCTGCTGATGGGGTGACAATAAAGTAATTAGTCACGTTGTTTGCAACGATCACCCCTGAAGCAGAACCACTGCTCTCAAAAGATTCGCTAAACCAGTTAGTATCACTTGACACAGCTGTCACCGTCACAAGACTTGAAGAAACGTCAGCGGCAACGGTCTTAAGAGAAGACATCATCTTCCCATAGTCAGATGCGTTAAAACTGTAGGACGCCAGAGCCGCATCAATCTTGTCCTGCTGAGAAGCCTCCAGGTTCTGGACTTCATCCTCCAGTATGGCATTGTCATCCACATACATTTCCTCAGGAGTCAACTCATCCTGAATGGTCTCCTCCGGAAAAGAGACCTTCTCCGGTTCGGCTTCAGGATACAGCTTATCACTAAAGACCGGCTGAAGAAAAAGAAATGTGAAGCAGGCTACTATACCAAACACTATGGCAAGAAAGAAGGTAATAGCAGTTCTTCTAAGAAGCTTCTTTCTGTTAATTGGGCGCTGCTTTATCTTTTCGCTGATAAAGCCTGTGTCCGCCAATTTCTCCTTGTTGTCTTCTGAATTAAGTGGCATGTCCATGTCCTTCCTTATTTCAAAACGTTACCCCTATTATAGCCTATGGCTCAACGCTATACAAACAAATATAGGCCTGTCCGGATAGCTTAGGTCAAGCTCCCAGCACAGGCCTATATTATTCTTCTGTTATTTTGGTAAGACTTATTTTACCCTGATCTCTACCACGCTGGCTGCAGGAACCTTTACCTTAAGACCGCCATCAAGTGAGTAGTCCTTGAATTCCTTTTCAACCACCTTCTCAGGTTCTTCAAAGGTATTGTGGTCGTGGATATCTCCGCCTCCAACATACTTTGCTTCAACAACCTGTATATCCTTCTTTTCTGCAAATACAACATCAAGCTCTTTTGCCTCTGAAACAGAAAGGTTATTCAATGTGACGGTAATGATTCCGTCCTTTTCTGAAACAGATTCAGTGATATCCGGAACCTTTCCATTCACTACATCTACTCCGATCTCTGATGCACCTGTAATGTCGCTCTCAAGAAGGTCAGCTCCCTGATGGTGACGATACATGTGGAATACGTGATAGGTAGGAGTCTTTATCATCTTCTCGCCATCTGTGAGGATCACTGACTGAAGAACATTGATCATCTGAGCGATACATGCCATCTTTACTCTATCGCAGTGCTTGTTAAAGATATTAAGAGTGATACCCGCTACAAGAGCATCTCTTATGGAGTTCTGCTGATACAAAAATCCCGGATTTGTTCCAGGCTCAACCTTGTACCAGGTTCCCCACTCATCAACTGCAAGACCAATCTTCTTCTCAGGATCATACTGATCGATGATCGCACTGTGTCTTACGATGAGCTCATCCATGTAATATGCTCTGTTCAGTGTCATATACCAAAGCTCGTCATCAAACTCTGTAGCACTTACCTTTGGCTCCCAGCCAAGAGGCATATCGTAGTAGTGGAGGGAAATGAGATCCATAAAGCCATGCTCATGCTCAGGAGAATGATCAAAGCAGGTCTTAAGTACTCCCTCTGTCCAGTGATAGTCAGCCACATTCGCTCCGCAGGCAATCTTCTTAAACTTCTTGTCAGGATTGTACTGACGAAGATAGGTCTGGTAATGACGGTAAAGATTTCCATAGTACTCAGGTGTCATATTGCCGCCGCAGCCCCAGTTCTCGTTGCCCACAGCAAAATAATCAAGCTGGAATGCGTCCTCGTGGCCATTCTCCTTTCGAAGATCTGCCATGGGAGATACTCCCTCAAAGGTCATATATTCAACCCACTGACTCATCTCCTGGACTGTTCCACTTCCCAGATTACCATTTACGTAGGTCTTACATCCAAGCTGTCTGCAAAGTTCCATAAACTCATGGGTTCCGAAGCTGTTATCTTCCATTACTCCACCCCAGTGAGTATTTATCATCTTCTTACGCTTTGACTTCTCACCGATACCGTCCATCCAGTGGTATTCGTCCGCAAAGCATCCGCCAGGCCAGCGAAGGAGAGGTACATTTATCTCTTTTAACGCATTTACAACGTCGCTCCTCATACCATTGACGTTAGGGATATCAGAATTCTCCCCAACATAAAGACCTTCATAGATGCATCTTCCAAGATGCTCCGAAAAATGTCCATAGACCTCAGGTTCGATCCTGCCTTTTTTCTTAGTTTCATTGATCACCAGTTTTGCCATATCTTACTCCCCATATTGAATGATTATTATCACCAACTGCGCTGATGCAGAAGGTGTTGTTTCCAGCTTCATCTGTCATCTCTATCATTATGCCCTTATAGGTTACATCCTGGGCATTAATCGTAATATAGTTTGTACCCTCCGAAACCTCATAGGTACCGGTCAATCCACCTGTTATCTGGCCATCCTCAAAGTGGCACTCTTTTGCCTCGTTCACCAGATTATTTATCTCAAGTCCGTGGTCAAGAACGTAGAAGGTTCCCTTTATGTCTTTTTGCTTGTATCCAGCCTCTGAAAGGCTCTCACCATTTGTTGCAAAAGGGAATACGCAAGGCCACCCATCTTCATTCATGGCCATCTGATGAACTCGTACAGAATGGAATTCTCCATTATTTTTGAATCTCTGGTGGTACACGATATAAAGCTTTCCGTCGCTTCCCTCAAAGGTGGACTGTCCTCCCGGAGCCATATAAGTCACATTAAGGCTTGGCAGGGTGTAATTACCCATGAGCTTTATGCCATAATCTGCGTAGGCATTAAGGTCACCCCTTATTCCAAGGCTCTGCCCCTTAGCATCCACATATGGACCATCGGGATTTTCTGACCTAAGGACCCTTATCTGATATCCTCCATCAGCCTGAAGATTGCCGTAGGAAAGGAACAGATAATAATATCCTGTAGTCTTGTCGTAGTGAATGTATGGGCCTTCGATGGAATGGTGGCAGCCGCCGATAACTCTTTTGCCAAAGTAAGCATCCACTTCGTTATCGTCGTCTGTTTCTGGGTGGATTGGTTCTCCCGTCTCCTTATCAAGTTCAAGCACAAAGATGCCTCCTGACCAGGAGCCGTAAACCATCCATAGCCTGTCATCCTTGTCATAAAACATGGCAGGGTCTATGGCATTGGGCCAGAGCTGGTTGTTGTATGCTCCGCCTGCAATATACCTGTTCTTCGTTGCCGCATCATCCCCAAGGATGTCATAAAAGTTGGTCTGATCCAGATCTTTCTTGGTAAATCCGGAATAGATGATGGTCTTTTCATAGTGATAGGGTCCGCCAATATTGTCGGAGGTTGCTATCACAATGTTGGATTTTATATAGGATGATGTGGTGCAGAAATACATCATATACTTCCCGGTGGTCTTGTTGTAGATCACACTGGGAGCCCACACAGAGTAGCCATTCTGATCATTCTTTCCCACAAAAGAAAAAGCCTCGAAGGGCTCAGCTATCACATTATCAAAGATCTTATTGGAACCATTCACCCCATCCGCCCAGGTGTTCCACTTCATAAGATCTGTAGAAGTTGCTGCCGTCATATGGGTTCCGTAGCAATAATAAGTGCCGTCATCCCCCAGGATAACCTGCGGATCATGAAGTGAAGCCCCTGCATTAACCGAGCCTTTTGCAATCTCTTCCATTGGAATCTCCTCCGGCAGTGAAGAGGCCTCTTCCGCGGCATTTCCGCAACCTGCTGCCAAAAGAGTCATGCATACACTCATCCCCACTGCCATATATTTACAAAGCTTATTTCTCATAGTTATTCTCCCTGTTCAAAAGAAAAAACAGGCCTTCCCTCAGCCTCCCACTTAACAGGCATAAGCCTTGCATGTCTGTTGGGATTGTAAAGAGGATCTCCCTCTATAGTTTCTTCATTTCTTGCATGGAAGACGCAGATATCTCTTCCTTCCTCGTCCACAGTAAAGCTGTTGTGCCCGGGACCATAAATTCCCTTTGCTTCATCAGACTTGAGCACGGGGTACCTTTCTTTAGTCCAGCTCTTTGGATCAAGAAGGTCGCTGTCCATATCTGCCGTCAACATGCCCATACAGTAAGCCTTTCCTGTTTCACTTGCTGAATATGTTAAAAAGAGCTTGTTGCCATGCTTAATAACTGAAGGACCTTCATTTACCCAGTATCCAACCCTCTCCCAGTCATAGTCGGGAGTAGTGAGCATCACCTGTACGGTTGAAAGCTTCCATGGGGTCTGCATCTTAGCAATATAAAGGTTACTTATCTGCCTTCCAACGCCGACCTTCTCTGCCCAAACGTAGTATCTCTCACCTTTATTTTCGAAAATAGTGGCGTCCAGTGAAAAGGCTTCAAAAGAAAACTCATCTTCGTCAGCTCTTTGGATCTTTCCGAGCTCTGTCCAGGTTCCTGTTATTGGATCTTCATCCTTACACTGGAGCACATAGGGCCTGATCTCCCAGATATTGTCCTTATCCCCTCCGGCGTAGTATATATACCAGGCTCCATCAAGGAAGTGGAGTTCCGGAGCCCAGATGTGAATGCTCATGGGGCCACTTTCATGCTTATGCCAGATTTCCGTCTCAGGAGCATCTGAAAGTCCCTGGAG
>CAMVRW010000173.1 GCA_947169985.1 uncultured Butyrivibrio sp.
GACCGTTTGCAACCAGTTTAAGGAAGTCTGCCAACTGTTCAGGGGATAAGTTAAGCGCTCCAACATCTGCAAGGATCTGTGAATTCTCCGCTTCCTGCAATTTCTGTTCGGCAGCTTTAAGCCTTACCCTGTCATCTTCAACTTTTCTTTTGCAGCGCTCCCCTTCTGCGCGGAGCTTATCTAACCTCTCATACATATTTGCCTCCTATCTGATTCTGCCGTAGCAGTAAAAATGTGCTCTCCAATAACGTGTATCATAGCTTGCATACTTTATTGGCGAACCACAATGAATCATAATTTTGTTTACCGGATCTACCACAATTCCCACATGACTGGCGCCAACTGTGTTATAGGTTCCCTGGAAGAAGATAAGATCTCCTGGTTTTACATCAGACTCTCTTACCCTTGCTGTGGCATTCTTCCAGCCATTAGCAGTAAGTCTTCCGTAGTTCCATCCGTTACCACAGTGATTGATTACCCAGCTGACATATCCTGAACAGTCAAAACTCGTTGAAGGATTGCTCCCACCCCAAACATATGGATATCCAAGATACCTTTCAGCCTCTGCAAGCATCCTTGCAAACTGTGCATCTGTGAGATATTCGCTGGGGACAGCATAGTCTTCATCTCCGCCTCCTGGGTTGATATAAGGTGTTTCACCAAAAATATCAGGCTTATTTCCTTTCAACTCTACGATGACTTCATAACGCTTTATCTGATCAACCGTAAGATCAAGAGCATCAACAGCAGCTTGAATTCCTTCATTTGTCAGCGTCACATTCAGGATGTAATACTCATACTCCTCTGTTTCTGTATAAGTATATGGTTCCCAATAACCACCATCTTCATATGAGTCATCCTCAACCCATCTGATACCTGACCTTTCCACTTCTCTTTCCCTGGTCTCTACTTCCTCCTCAATCTCCAACGTGTACTGATACTCGAAGATTGTCTGAAGCATTTCCTGAACCTCTTCTTCTGTATAATCCTCATACAGAACGGTCAGTAGTGCTGCCAGTTCAAATGGATCATGTCCTATTTCTGTCAGCTCATAGTTATACTCGTCATAATCAGGATAATCAGTTTCGATATTGTCTATCTGTTCCTGAAGGTCAGCTTCAAGATCCTGATAATCTGCTTCCACTGCGAGAATATCTGCATCATCTGCCGTGTAACTTGTACCAACAACCAGGTCGTTACCGCCTCCTGCCATCATGGAGCAGGAACTAAGAGTCCCGGAAAGTACCAGGATGACTATAAGGATCAGCACTGCAATAAGAAGTCCAAGCGGATGATTCTCAGCAAACTCTTTTATCATTTCAGCAAGTCTGCCTGCGATATCCTCAGCCTTATCCGTAAAGCGCTTCGTAATACTGCCAAAAGCATTGGCACTCTCCTTGGCCTGTACTTCATGAGCATGTCTCTGGATTTCTTTTCTCATAAGGTTTTTCTGTGCTTCCTTTGAAGACTTCCTCACCTCTTCTTTTCCAGTTCTGCCATGAATCTTTTTGCTGTAGCCATTCTCTGTTTTTGAGCCGCTTTCCTTCAGCTTTTCATTGTTTTCTTTCAGCTTTGCCTGGTACTCTTTTTCCTTTTGGGAAATATCCAGCCTGCCCCGAATACCATATCCGATATCTCCGGCAACCTCTGTTCCGGCATTTACTGCATCTACACCTGCGTTATTATCTTCGTTATGGCTGCTGATCTCACTATGAATACATCTTGAAGCAGCTGCATCTGCATATATCTTTTTTCTGCCCTGCTTGCGAAGCCTTCTAAGTTCCTCCTTCTCCTCTTTTGTCATGGTGATATCTGCTTTGCCAATTCGAAGTTTTCTGCGTGCATACTCCGCACGGGAAGCTTCATTTTTGAGCTTCCCGGCATGAGTCTTCTTTGTGGTTTTTTCCGGATCTATATTTTTCTTGGATCTGCCCGTATCTCTTGTGTAAATCCCTTCATTCATTTATCCACATCCTTTCACTTAGCTTTTGCTTCTTCCTTTGCGCTAATTACCTCGGATAATTTGGTCGTCATGATACGATACAACTCGATATCCGTAGGGAACCTGTCTACAAACGGAAGGATCACATTGCCATAAAAAATAAGCCCTTCACCGGCTCCTGAGTGTGTAACATAAGAGAGCTGATGTGGACTTATACTGAGCTGCTTGGCGAGGATCTGTCTGTCGCCAACAGCCTGATTGAGCATATAAATGAAGTCTGAATTCTCAAAGATATTCTCTACTTCTCTTGAAGCAAGCAGATCTTTGACGTTCTGCGTGATACCAGTCGGAATACCGCCCCACTTACGGAATCTCTTCCAGATTTCTACTGTGTAAGCAGCTGTCTGATCTTCCTTCAGAAGGAGGTGCATTTCATCGAGGTAGTATCTTGTAGACCTTCCCTCTTCTCTGTTAGCAGAAACCCTGCCCCAGACCTGATCCTGCACGATAAGCATTCCTATCTTCTTAAGCTGCTTACCAAGTTCCTTGATATCATAGCAGACAATCCTGTTGGTAATATCAACATTGGTCCTGTGATTAAAGATATTGAGCGAACCCTTTACATAAATCTCAAGAGCTGTTGCAACATGTCTGGCCTCAGCTTCATCCTGTTTTAAAAGCTCATTATAGAGATCTTCGAGAATAGGCATATTCTCAGGAACAGGATTTTCATAGTAATGCCTGTAAACCTTTCGGATACATCTGTCTATTACGGTCTTTTCTACAGGAAGAAGCCCTTCTTTTCCACCAACAATAAGTTCACAAAGGGATAGCAGGAACTCTGCTTTCAGAGAAACCGGATCATCGTCATCGGAATAATTATTGTTGATGTCCATGGGATTGATATACTGCGTGGAGGTTGTGCTGATCTTTATGACCTGACCTCCGAAACGTTCCACCAGTGCTGCATATTCTGCCTCGGGATCTGAAATGATGATATCATCGTCCGTTACAAGGAATGCGTTTGCGATTTCCCTCTTTGCAGCAAAAGATTTGCCGGAACCAGGTGTACCAAGGATAAGTCCGTTGGGATTCTTAAGAAGCTTTCTGTCTACCATGATCAGGTTGTTGGACAGAGCATTTAATCCGTAGTACAGACTCTCTTCTCCGGCCTGGAACAACTCCTGTGTAGTAAATGGTACGAAAATAGCAGTGCTGCTAGTAGTCATGCCACGTTCAATTTCCACAAGATTCTGAGCCAGAGGAAGCGAACTCATAAGCCCCTGCTCCTGCTGAAAATCCAGTCTTATCAGATTACAGTTATGTTTCTGTGCAATTGATTTAGCCTGGAATACATTGTTCTCAAGCTCCTGCTCCGTTCTTCCAGTGTTCATGACAAGGAAGGTCAGAAGGAACATTCTCTCATTCTGACTCTGCAATTCCTTCAGAAGATCCTTTGCATCCTTACCAAAAGTCGCAAGGTCTGAAGGAATGATGTCCATATCATATCCTGCTCTGACCGCCTTTTTCTGCTCTTCTATCTTACTTCTGTCCAGCTCCGTGATAGTGTGCTTTACTGTCTTTATCGCCTCATGCTGGTCTACAGACTGGATATGCATTGTGACAATCATGCTGGATTCCATATTAAGGAAATCCGCAAGCATCCTGTCATTGATATCCGATGCATCAATTGACAAAAAGCTCATTGCCCCATAAATGCTTCCCATCTGAAATCTTTTTCCATTGGGAAAAGCAAAGCTGCTGGGTGCGATAAAGTCCTTGACCGTAAGGCCTGTCTTTGTCAGATACTTCCAGTCAAAAATGAACTTATCCATATCACCCATGTGGAACTGCTGATGCATAAGAGCAAGTCTTTCTTTTCCATTCAGGACTTTTGCCTGTACTCCAAGGCGTTTGAAGTTATTAAGGATATCCGTTTCAATATGGATTATCCTTGGTTTTGCTGACTTCATGGAATCCGCATGTATTCCAAAGGTAAGGAACTTTGTCTTGGTTAGTCCGTTATTTCCGGCTTCCATCTGACGAAAGAGCATTGTGCTATACTCATCTCTTACCGCATTGAATCCATCGTTTTGATGAGGAATAGCAATGCTTGATCTGAAATCATCTATATCCGTAGCCATGTTCATGAAGGAAAGCTCAAAATGTACTGAGCTGTCAAAGAAATTCAGGAATGAACACCACTCCTCAAATATCTCTGTCTTATCCTCCTGCTGTGCCAGCTGATAATTTATATCCTGAAACTGTATTGTTTTTGTGTAGTAGTCCTGCCCTATCCTGCAGATACCATCCTGAAACATCCTGTCAAAGGGAATGGACTGCTGAGCAGTTTTGGGAACCCCGTCATTTTTCTGCGCGTTCTTTATGATCTGTCTGACTTCCTTCTTCTCAGCTTTAGTCAGATGCTTTGGCATGACGAGATCTCTTTTTTTCTCTTTCGAAAGAAATTTGAACAATCTTATCAACCTCCTTCTGTGCTTTTACATATCTTTCAAGTGCTGAATAGTTATTGTCTGTCTTATAAGGCCTCTGTCTTGGCCTGATAAAGGTTGCCTCAATGAGGTGTCCTAATATAACCTCCAGGTACTGACCGTTCTTTTCATACATAGCCAAAAAGAAAAACGGCATCATTATCACCATCATTCCCATAGCTGCTGTAGTTGGAGATGCAACTCTTTTTATCAGAAAAAAAGCCGGCACTCCAAACAGTGCTGCAACGCTGAAACATATCAGCTGCCTTTTGGTCATATTGAACATCACTTTACTTTTAACCTTCGTAAGATCACGAGGCACCGAGATATATGATGCTGCCATATTTGTTACCAAAATCCTTTCTTTGCTTTAGCGCACTTTTTACCATACTTCTCCTGCATTTGTTCTCTATCAATGTCCATGGCGAACTGATCTGGCAACAGCTCCTGTCTTAAAGAGCGTAAATGCCAGTAATATTGTGTAGCCCATGACTCCCCAAAGAGAGCCGATGATATCTGTTGAGAAGGTTACGGTCTGAATCAGAACCGCGTAAATTCCAACACATACCATGATCAAGAATCCCTGGAATCCTAGTGCGAAAAGTGACCTCAAATAGTTCTGTCCTATCTGCGACTGTTCCCTGTTTCCAAAGGTTGCAAAGGGGATCGGTGCAAGACTTACCATGAGATAGATTTCAATCATCCTCGCGTAGACTATGACAAATATAAGTGCTGACAGGATATAGATCAGGAACTGTACTACGAACGATTGAAGATATATGGATAATAGTGGTCCTATCTCCATGGTCTCCAATGTGCTTTCCATCGTTGCTAGAGCACTGTCATCTATCGCTGTAGAGCCTGCTATGATGCCGCCTGCATTGTTTACCACATGCTGCGCAACATCAAAGACTGCCATTGAAATATTCATAGTATTCGTTATGAGTGTCACTGCTAAGAAGGTTTTAAAAATCCATTTCCAGAAGATCCAGGTTTCGAAATTAGCCAGATTGTTATGGCCGATGACCAGCTGGATCAGCTCATAACAGGCAATAAAGGTGAGCAATATTCCTGCAATCG
>CAMVRW010000174.1 GCA_947169985.1 uncultured Butyrivibrio sp.
TTATGTAAATGTCGGTGATTACAGAAATGTATGGGATGAGCTTGTAAGAGAGATCTCTGGCATGAAGGCTCTTGCAACTGAGCATATGGATAATTGGGAGGATACACTTTCCTTTACAGAAAAAGCTCTTTTACCTGATACAGAGGTTACAGGAATCCACGGATTCTACCATGCAGACATCTTCAAGGCAGTGTATGCAACTAACCTGCTTATGAGAAGCTGCGATGTCCTGGTAACTAAGCCTAGTGAGCTGGCATTTTACCCTGTACCAAAGCTCTTTATCAAGAGAGTAGGTAAGCACGAGATGTGGGGCGCCATCCACTCAGCTGAGATCGGAGACGGAACACTGGAGTGCAGAGATATTCCACACACAATCCAGATGCTTGATCAGTTCCTTGAGACAAGTCTTCTTGATGAAATGTGTGAGAGCATAAAAGAGAATGACAAAGCAGGCATCTATGATGGTGCTAAGAAAGTAGTTGAGCTTGCAGTCAAGCTTAGGGAGGCAAAATAATAATGGAAAAGAAACAGCTTAAACCAATTACAAACGGACTTCTTTGGATCTTTGCTATAGGTCAGTTCGGATGGAGTCTTCTGTCCGGAGTAGTTTCAAACTGGATGGTTTATTACTACACAGGAAGCCCTGATGCACAGAATCCTAATACGGGTATCTTTGCAGGATTTATCACACAGGAACCAATTCTTTTCAAGCTTACACTTTTCGGAATGGTTCTTGCTGCAGGACGTATCTTTGATGCTATCACAGATCCTCTTATTGCTGGTTGGTCTGACAGATCTAACTACAAGGGTGGCAGAAGAATCCCATTCATGCGTGTTATGGCGATTCCATTTGCTCTTTGCACAATAGCTCTTTTCGTTCTTCCTCAGACTGGTAATCAGGGACTGAACGATTTTGCTTTGTTCGTACTCCTTATGGTGTTCTATCTGTTCATGACAATGTTCTGTACACCATATAACGCTCTTATTGCTGAGCTTGGTGACACACAGCAGCACAGGATCAATGTATCAACATACATTTCCTTTACATTCATTGTTGGACAGAGTATCTCATTCCTTCTTCCTAATGTTGCTGGAGCACTTCAGGGAAGCTTTGGACAGGCTGGATCCATCAGAATGGCTGTAGCTATCATGTCTACAATCGCATGTCTTGCAATGCTGTTCCCTGCTTTCTACATCAAGGAGAGAGATTATATCGAGTCAAAGCCAAGTCAGACAAGACCTTTCACATCACTTATCAAGACCTTCTCAAATGGCCAGTTCAGACGTTTTGTATACAGTGACGTTATCTATTTCTTCGCACTGACACTTTTCCAGACAGGACTTCCTTTTTATGAGACAAAGCTCATGCAGGTTCCTGACACAATGACCTTTACACTTACAGCAACAATGACAGCTATCAGCGTATGCCTTTACCCTGTTGTTAACATCCTCGCAAAGAAGATCGGCAAAAAGGCCCTGATCATCACAGGATTCTTTGCTTACAGCGTAGTATTTGCAATCACTTCAATTTGTGGTGTTGGAATTCATTGGGGATTCATCGTTGCTGTAACAGCTGCAATTCCAATGGCTATCCTTGGAATCCTTCCTCAGGCTTGCGTAGCAGACGTTGCTGAGGTAACAAGACTTGAGACAGGCGAGGATAGAAGCGGAATGTTCTTTGCAGCTCGTACCTTCGCCTTCAAGATGGGCCAGGCAATTGCTCTTGTAGCATTTACTTCAATCACAGTTGCCAAGACACAGGCAAGCTACAGAACCACTGCAATTGTTGCATTTGTAACCTGCTTTATCGGAGCAGTTCTGTTCTTCGCCTATAATGAAAAGAAACTTCTTAATCGTATAAATGAGCTCAAGGGAAATGAGTGATTTTTCACTCTTAAACCAATTCTTCCTCTGAACCTTTCCAATGAGTACCGTAGTACATACTGCGGTACTTTTTTGGTGTCATTCCCGTTTCGTCCTGGAACAGCTTAATGAAGTGGCTCTGGGATGAGAAAGACAGGTAGGAAGCAATCTCCACCATTGAAAAATCGCTGAATCTTAGAAGGTTCTGGGCTTTTTCTATCTTGACCTTTCTGATGTAATCACTGGCAGAGATGTTCATCTCGCTCTTAAACAGCCTTGAAATGTAACTTGTGGAATTTCCGCAGGCCTTTGCGAGGTCTTCTATAGTGATCCTCTCTTTGATATGGGTATAGATGTAATTGATACACTCTGAGATGGGACGGGACAGCGCAGAGTTCTGCTTTAGCATGTTCATGCGTTTTGTATAGTCCAATACCATCTTGTTATGCCACTCTTCAATTTCTTTTTCGGAAAAGAGATAATCCAGCTTTTGAATGTAATAGTCGCTGAGTCTGAAGGACATCTCCATCTCCATGCCATTTTCTGTACAGATTCTGGAAACTAGAGCAGCAGTGACCACAAAGTGGTATTTAAGGTTAAGGACAGGATCTCTTGATAAAGTTCCTACGCCTTCTGTCTCCAGGAATCTATGTTCATTACAGTTTGCTGTAATAGCATCTATTTCTCCACCAGCCACCTGGCGATAGAATAAGAGCTCATCATTCTGGCTTCTGTGGATCATGTCTTTTTCTGTTAATAGTAGATTGGTTGAAACTGCCATAATATTCCTCATTTCTGTTATTTTCACACCAAAGTATAACATTATTATCCAAGAATACCATATCTGTGTTTGAATTTTATTATTTTAGGTAATGAATATGATATTTTTTCGCAGGATTTTGTATAGATTTTGACATTAAACGTTTAAGATATGGACTTAGTTGATGCAGTTTATAATTTTTTTAGAAATGGGGTAAGGAGCTTATGAGAAAGTTTTGGATGAAGAGGACTGCAGTTACAGCCATGTCTGTAGCTACTGCAGTAGCAATGCTTCCTGCAAATGTTCTTGCTAAGAACGGGGAGAGTGCTAGTGAAGCTCAGACAGGCGATGGGTATGAGCTTGTTTGGTCAGATGAATTTGACGGGGATTCACTTAACACAGGTGATTGGAATGTTGAGACCCATGAGCCTGGCTGGGTAAATGCGGAGCTTCAAAGATACACTTCTTTGGATGAAGGTAATATTGAAGTCAGCGATGGCACTCTGAAGATCAAGCCTCACAAGAGCGAGGCAGAAGCAACAGAGGAAGAAAACAGCGAAGAGAATCAGGAACAGAACCAGGAAGCTGAAGTAACTGATATTGCTTTTGATTTTACTGTAGGAGAAAATGAGTCAGCATCTGATACAGTTGCTCTTCAGATCAACTTCGGAAAGATTGATGATTCTGCTGAAGGAACAGCTCCTGCAAATGTATCTGTTTTCGATGTTTCTCTTAAGGATGAAGATGGTAACGAGCTTCTTAAGGATACAGCATTTGAAGATGTTTCAGCTAATTGGTCCATGGGCTTTAATGAGGATGGTAAAGGAAGTGCTGATTTTTCAAATGGTAAAGCAAACATAATTATTGAGTCTGCAGGAGATGCGAACTATCACGTTCAGCTCCAGCAGGGAGGACTTAGCATACAGCCTGGAAATACCTATCACTTCTCTATGAAGGCTACCTCCAGCATAGACAGAAAGACTGAGCTTAGCATTCTTGATCCTGATAATGGATGGCACTGGTATGGTGGTTCAGTACAGACGATAAAAGGAAGTGCAGTATCTGGTGGATCGGGGGCATCAGCCTCATCGGGGAAGGCTGGTGAAATCACCTCCGGTCGTATCACAACCCAGAATAAGCACGACTTCACATATGGAAGATTTGAAGCCAGGGCAAAGGTTCCTGCAGGACAGGGTTACCTTCCGGCATTCTGGCTCATGGCTACAGATGAAGGCAACTACGGTCAGTGGCCAAAGTGTGGTGAGATTGACATTATGGAGGTAATGGGACAGGATACATCAAAGTCCTACCATACAATCCACTACGGATACAGCTCAGGCTCAGGACACAAGGAGAACCAGGGAACCAGAACAATTGAAGCAAATGGTTACTCTAATGATTTCCATGATTATGTAGTTGAGTGGGATCCCGGAAAGATCACCTGGTTCGTTGATGGGGAAGAGGTTTACACCACAAGCGACTGGTACACAGGCACTGATGATGACAATCAGATCACATATCCAGCTCCTTTTGATCAGGATTTCTACGTGATCCTTAACCTTGCAGTAGGTGGAAGCTGGGTAGGCTATCCTGATGATGAGACTTACTCACATATCAATGAGGATGCTTACGAGATTGACTACGTAAGGGTTTATCAGAAGTCTGCAGAAGAGTATGAGAGATTAGAGAACGAATGCGTTAAGCCTGAAAAAGAACCTGTGTCCTTCAGAGAAGCTGATGAGAGCGGAAACTACGTAAAGAACAGCCAGTTTATGGATGCTATCGCTATGGATGGCTCAGCTGAAGCTGATAAGGACAACTGGAAGCTTCACCTTGAATCTGATGCATCAGGAACAACTTATGCTCTTTCAAATGAAGGAATAACAATCACTCCTGACAGCACAGGTAAAGTAGATTATTCAATCCAGCTTAAGCAGGAAAATGTTCCTATGTACAAGGGCTGGGAATACGAGCTTTCATTTGACGCGTATGCAACAGAAGAGAGAAATATCATAGTAGATGTTGAAGGTCCTGACAGAGGATGGGACAGATACCTCAAGGATACAACAGTATCTATTGGAACAACTAAAGAAAACCACACAATTCCATTTACAATGGAGAAGCAGACAGATGCCAATGGTTCTTTGGAGTTCAACCTTGGTAATCAGGGCTCAACAGCTGCTGTAACTATCAGCAACGTAAGACTTGTTCATAAGTCCGGTGAAGAGATAAAGGATGACGGACTTAAGGTAATAAGACCTGATGGAAATTACATCTACAACGGATCATTTGATCAGGGTGAAAAGAGACTTGGATACTGGGAAATCGATGAGGCAGATAAGGCAAATGTTTCTGTAACAAACGTAAGCGGAACAAGAGAGCTTAAGGTTGTCGTTCCTGAAGGAAAGACTGTAAAGGTTAGACAGAGCGAGCTTTCACCTATTGGAAAAGGAACTTATGATATCAGCTTCAGTGCAAGATGCGCTGAGGAGTCAGCAGCTAACGGTCTTGCAGTAGTAGTAGCCGGTACTGAATTTGTACCACAGCTTGGAGGAGAAAATGCAAAATACTCAAAGAAGATCAATTTTGAAACCGACAACACAAGGGAAGGCTCCTATGTTGAGATCCTGTTCAAAGAGCCAGGTACCTACTTCCTTGACAATATCTTCCTCACAGAAGCAGCTCTTTTAAAGAACGGTTCCTTCAATGCGGGACTGGCAAGCTTCTCACCTTATATCTATGACACAGTAAAGGCAAGCTATGTTATAGATAATATGAACGGCAATAATAATACCTTTGCAATCTTCGCGTCCTTCAGCATCTGAATCATGGTCTTCACATCCTCAAGGCTCGAGTTGATGCAGGTCAGATGCGCGAGGGTCTCGATCTT
>CAMVRW010000175.1 GCA_947169985.1 uncultured Butyrivibrio sp.
AGGATGTGGAGTGGCTTAATCACAGCTTTACTCTCATTGATACCGGTGGTATTGAACCGGACTCAAATGACGTCATATTGTCCCAAATGAGAGAGCAGGCTCAGATAGCCATTGATACAGCTGATGTCATCATCTTTATGGTGGATGTTAAGCAGGGACTTACGGATTCAGATGCCAAAGTGGCTGATATGCTAAGGCGCTCTGGGAAGCCTATAGTTCTTTGCGTAAATAAGGTTGATAACTATAACAGGGATTCCCTTGATGTATATGAATTTTATAATCTGGGAATCGGAGAACCTTTCCCTATTTCCGCTGCTAACAAGCAGGGAATCGGCGATCTTCTTGAGGAGGTAGTAAGTCACTTTAAGAAGGACTCAACTACTGAGGAAGAGGATGATTCCATTAAGGTAGCCATCATTGGTAAGCCCAATGTAGGAAAGTCCTCAATCATCAACAGACTTATTGGCGAGAACAGGCTTATAGTATCAGATATCGCAGGAACCACCAGAGATGCCATTGATACAGAGGTCAAACATAACGGCAAGAAGTATGTGTTTATTGATACTGCAGGACTTCGCAGGAAGAACAAGGTCAAGGATGCTCTTGAACACTATATGATAGTGAGGACTGTTGGGGCAGTAGAGAGAGCAGACATTGCAGTACTTGTGATAAATGCTGAAGAAGGTGTAACAGAGCAGGATGCAAAAATTGCCGGAATAGCCCATGAGAGCGGGAAGGCGGTTATAATCGCTGTTAATAAGTGGGATCTTATTGAGAAGGACAATCATTCTGTTAAGGATTTTACTAAGGACATCAGGAACACTCTGGCATTCATGAATTACGCTGAGATAATGTTCATATCCGCAGAGACAGGCCAGAGACTTGTTAAGCTCTATGACATGATCGATATGGTCAGCGAAAATCACGCTCTCCGTGTTTCCACCGGTGTTCTTAACGAGATAATGACCCAGGCTGTTGTAATGCAGCAGCCACCTAGTGATAAGGGTAAGATTCTTAAGCTCTTTTACATTACCCAGGCATCTGTTAAGCCACCAACCTTTGTAATATTTGTAAACGACAAGAACTTAATGCATTTCAGCTATACCAGATATATTGAGAATCAGATAAGGGAAGCCTTTGGATTTAAGGGCACACCTTTAAGATTTATAATCAGGGAGAGAAAAGAGGACAAATAGTATGGAAAGAGTATTATGTTTACTGATCGGTTATGCTTTGGGGCACTTTCAGACTGCTGTTTTATACGGTAAGCTGAAGGGCATAGATATCAGGAAAGTTGGGAGTGGAAATGCTGGAACAACCAATACCTTAAGGGTAATGGGAGCTAAGGCGGGACTTATCGTTCTGCTTGGGGATATGCTTAAGTGCATGCTGGCTATATTCATAACCTATCTGCTCTTTGGAAAGAATCATCCGGAGCTTATAGTTCTTTATATGACCTACACAGCTGCGGGTTCAGTACTTGGACACGATTTTCCTATTCACCTGCACTTTAAAGGCGGCAAAGGAATAGCCTGCACCGCAGGATACACCATTTATCTTGGAATTCAGTATACACCACTGTTTATTCTGATGGGACTGGTGTCATTCTTCCTTCCTTTAAATCTGTGCCATATCGTTTCGGTGTGCAGCCTTTGCTATTATTCATGCCTTTTCATCATGACTGTTGTATATGGTCAGATGGGACTTTTCGGAGCGCCACAGGCTGCGCTTATTGAAGTGTACGTAATACTCTTTATTTTGACAGCTCTTGCGTTTTATCAGCATAGAGGAAATATTAAGAAACTCCTTGCAGGTAATGAGCGTAAGACATATATCTTTAAAAAGAATAAGGTGGACTAATGGAAGAAAACCCAAGTAAACAAATAGGAATCATTGGAGCAGGAAGCTGGGGCATAGCCCTGGCTTATGTTCTGTCTGAAAATGGACATGACGTGACAGTCTGGTCCAGGAGCGAAGCCTCAGTTCAAAAACTTCGTGACTATAGGGGGAATGAGGATAAGCTTCCAGGCGTTAAACTTAAGGAGAGTGTTAAATTCACCTCTGACATGGAAGAAGCTGTTTCAGGAAAAGAAATACTGGCTCTTGTTATACCTTCAGCCCATATGAGAGAAACAGTTAAACTCCTGGCCCCCTTTATATCCCAGGATGAGGATGAGCAGCCAGTGATAGTAAACTGTACTAAGGGTATTGAGGAATCATCCCTCATGGTTATGTCAGATGTGATCCTGGATGAGCTTCCAGGCAGTAAAGTCTGCGTTCTTTCTGGTCCTTCCCATGCGGAAGAAGTTGGTAAAGCTATGCCAACAACCATCGTTGTTGGTGCCTTTGACAAGGATACAGCAAAGCTTGTGCAAAACGTATTCATGAATGACTTCTTCAGGGTTTATATAAGCTCTGATATGCTGGGCATTGAGATCGGAGCTGCTCTTAAGAATGTCATTGCTCTGGCTGCCGGAATTGCTGATGGTTATGGACTTGGTGACAATGCCAAGGCTGCTCTTATCACCAGGGGAATAGCTGAGATGGCCCGTCTTGGAGTGGCTATGGGTGGAAAGTATGAGACCTTTGCAGGCCTTTCAGGAATTGGTGATCTGGTTGTTACCTGCGCATCGATGCATTCACGTAATAGAAGAGCAGGAATTCTCATAGGTCAGGGTAAATCTATGGATGAGGCCATGTCTGAAGTGAAAATGGTTGTTGAGGGTGTTTACAGTGCCAAGGCAGCCTTTGCTCTTTCACAAAAGTATGAGATTGAGATGCCTCTTGTTCAGGCCGTAAATGAGATCCTTTTTGACGACCGAAAGCCTGGAGAAGTTATTCAGGAGCTTATGATAAGGGATAGGAAGATAGAAAATACATCTCTTGACTGGTAATCTATTGCGCTATCCGGGGTACTATGCTAGTATGTCCTTAAATAAATATTCATAGATACGCAGAGTAGACGTTAGAGCGTTAAGTGCCCGGTGAACAGGGAGTTGTCACTGGGACGAAGGGATTTAATCCCGCGGTTTTAATGTCGCATCCCGCTGCTACATCGAATATCTAGACCTCCGATGTGGTTAAAGGAAACTGCAAAGGAGGTGTTTTTATGTCTAAAAATTCAACAGTGTTACAAAAATCCAAACTTCCAACCCTGTCAAAGCTTTCAGATGTCAAAGTGCTTTGCTTTTGTGGCATGATGGGAGCACTGGCTATAGTCCTTGGCTATATTGCCACCATCAAGATCGGTCAGTATATCAGGATTGGCTTTTCCGGTTTACCCAATCAGGTTGTGGATTACCTTTTCGGACCGTGGATCGGTGCTATCTTTGGCGGAGCAATGGATATCATTAAGTGGTTTGCCTCAGGAGATGGAAACTTCTTCCCTGGCTTTACTATTACAGCCATGCTTGGCGCTGTGATTTACGGTTTCTTTCTTTACAATAAGCCGGTTAAGATCGTTAATATTGTTCTTTCACAGCTACTTGTTAAGATCATTTGCAATATCGGACTGAACACATTATGGCTTAATATGCTCTATGGACAAGCTTTTAAGGCAATCCTTCCGGGACGTATATTATCTAATGCCATTATGCTTCCAATTGACTGCTTTATCATGTTTGCGATGCTGAAGGTTGTAAGCAAGGTGGTCAAGCCACACTTTTCGTGATATCGTCTTGACAAGAAAGGATGAAGAAAATAAAATAAATCAAGTAAAGGCGATGACCGGAACAAGTAGCAGATTCAGACTGACAACAGAGAACAGCCGGCTGGTGAGAGGCGTAGTTAAGTGAATTTGTGAATACATCCGTGAGCTGCACGGAAGAATAACTTTTTTCTGGAGTTTAGTAAGCTGTGACGACTGCCGGGGCGTTACTTCGGAAGAGTATAAAGACTCAATGTATGGGTTGGAGTACTTGTTGAGGCGTATGGTGTGAGCCATGCGTGAATGAAGGTGGTAACACGATTAAACTCGTCCTTCGTGATCATTAACTGATTGCGAAGGACTTTTCTTTTGCAAAAGAGCTTTCGCAATCACACACTTAGGAGGTGCATTATGCAGATTTTTGAGGAACTTAAGGCAAGAGGCCTTATTGCTCAGGTGACAGATGAAGAGCAGATAAGAGACCTTGTCAACAATGGAAAGGCAACTTTCTACATCGGCTTTGACTGTACAGCTGATTCGCTTACAGCTGGTCATTTCATGGCTCTGACTCTTATGAAGAGACTTCAGGAAGCTGGAAACAAGCCAATTGCTCTTATTGGTGGCGGGACAACCATGATCGGAGATCCTTCAGGACGTTCTGACATGAGAAAAATGCTTACTAGAGAAGATATTGACCACAATGCTGAGTGCTTTAAGCGCCAGATGGAGAAGTTCATTGACTTTGGTGAAGGAAAGGCCATGATGGTCAACAATGCTGACTGGCTTTTAGGACTTAACTATATTGAACTTCTTAGAGAGGTTGGAGCATGCTTCTCAGTTAATAACATGCTTAGAGCAGAGTGCTACAAGCAGCGTATGGAGAAGGGACTCTCTTTCCTTGAATTTAACTATATGATCATGCAGTCCTACGATTTCTACTACATGTTCCAGAAGTACGATTGCAACCTTGAGTTTGGTGGAGACGATCAGTGGAGCAACATGCTTGGTGGTACAGAGCTTATCAGAAGAAAGCTTGGTAAGGATGCACATGCCATGACCATCACACTTCTTACTGATTCAAACGGCAACAAGATGGGTAAGACTGCAGGAAATGCTGTATGGCTTGATCCTAATAAGACTTCACCATTTGATTTCTACCAGTACTGGAGAAACGTAGGGGATGCTGATGTAGATAAGTGTCTTAAGATGCTCACATTCCTTCCTATCGAAGAAATTCTTGAGATGGAGAAGTGGGATGGCTCTCGTATCAACGAGAAGAAAGAGATTCTTGCATTCGAGCTTACATCTCTTGTACATGGTAAGGAAGAGGCACAGAAGGCTCAAGACGGAGCAAGAGCACTGTTTGCAGGCGGTGGAGATATGGCAAATGTTCCTTCTGTTGCTCTTAAGGAAGAGGATTTCAGGGATGGAGTTGTTGATATACTTCAGGTTCTTGTTTCAGCAGGCCTTTGTGCAACACGCAGCGAAGCTCGTCGTGCAGTTGAGCAGGGCGGTGTTCTTTTCGATGATGAGAAAGTGACTGACGTAAAGACAACATATACTAAAGAGTCATTTGGTGATGGTGTCATGGTCCGTAAAGGAAAGAAGAACTTCAAGAAAGTTACTGTTTGACAGTAAAAAATAAGGGGTTGTCACATTAGTGGCAACCCCATTTATAATGCTTAATTACTCGCCGAAGACAGCAAGGTAATCCTTCTGGAACTTCTCGATACCCTGATCTGTAAGAGGGTGATGCGTCATCTGCTCAATAACCTTGTAAGGTACAGTAGCAATGTCAGCACCTGCAAGGGCACAATCTGTAACGTGCATAGGATGACGGATTGATGCAGCGATGATCTCTG